>JBEIGW010000236.1:0-4500 GCA_040381655.1 Deltaproteobacteria bacterium | reverse complement strand
TATTTTTCGAATCCTCCGCTGAGATAGACACTCTAGATTTGTTTTGAATCACCCATGTGTCCGGAATGGACCTTGAGAAATTGGTTGCCGGTGGTTTCGGCCCCCCCTCAGCCTTAACCCCCGCCACTTGGTCCAATCGAGTATTTTTTCCGCCAGCAAGGCCGCAGCGACCGAAATGAGGGAGTGTCTCGTAATATACATGACCGAAATTGAGGGAGCGAGAACGCAGCTGGCGGGAAAAAGCCGAGGCCAAAGATCAAGTCATCAAATGAACGAAACGATTTACACAAAATAAAAAACCCCGAACCTTGCGGATCGGGGTTTTAATCGGCTTCCAGCGTAAGTTGAAGGAAGCCAAATGGTTGCGGGGGTTGTCGCGCTGAAAGCGCGCCTGCGGCGCGACGACCTAACGACCTTCGGGTTATGAGTGCTAAATGCAAAACCTACTAACAAGCCTTATTCATACAAAAACACTAACAATAACAAAGAGCTAATCACACTTAATGCCGTTCGAGTTCGTGAGATTTCGGTCAATTAAAATTAGCCGTCCCACCTCGGTACCACTTGTGATTGGGTCGCCAGTAACAACCATCGATACCCCCTCTTCAAGGCTAGCTCCTATCAACTTGATTTAAGCTTTAGGAGCTTTTTAACTTCGCTCAAAATTCCTCTACGATAAGCTGCCTTAAATGACCTGGGAGACTTATTCTTCCATTCAGCAGTACTTCTATAGGACCGTGCGCTTTCAAGAATCAATTCACGAGTCCACTTCTGAAGGCGCAGCCTTTTCATATGCTTTGTAATGCGCTGAAAGAAAGTGCTTCCACGTCGGCGAGCGACGCTACATTCTCTCGGATACTCGGTTCTAAATTCCCTTATTGTCTTGCACTGCCTTGCAAACTTTTCAATTTTTCTGTCTGAAATCCGATGGGTCCGCCCAGCGCCCATGTGTCTTGTGATCTGTGGTAACAGGCCTCGATTGCCCGCAACTCCATATTCTTTAGAAGAGTACTTCATGAACTCTGCTCGTGTCTTATACTTCAAGGCAACCTCTTGTAATTCCCTACGAGTATACGGACGCCGTACTTTAGAGGGTAATGACTTAAACACCTTCTCTTTCCATCCATTCGAAAGGACTGCGTTGTATGCACTTGGAAAGCTATTCGCGAACTCTGTTCGACTTTTGCAGAATCGAACCTTCTCCATACATGCCTCAAGCGTGTGAACCTTTGTGGGCGTCCCAAGAGCGCCCCCCTTCGCAGTATTGAGGATCTTCCATCCCGTCCGTCGGTAATGTTCGATCAACCTGCGCTCCTCAGTTTTAATATGATTCACAGAATATTTTTTCTTGAATACTTTCAGCTTCTGATTTCCCCGCTTAAAATGCTTCCGCAGAACTAAGTCACACTTCTGCCGAGACTTTGAAGAAACGTGCTGAAAATAGCGCGCCTCGGGATCATACGACAATCCAACATAAACGGAACGGTCCGGATTCTCGATTGCGTACAACAACCGCAAGTATCGGTGTCCAATCGGACGCATATGCCGGCACGCCTGATCTAAGATACCAAGCCTTGCTGCAATCTGATAGGAGCTGGTCTCCTTCCGCTGCCACTCGCTTCGAGTTTTGAACTTTTTGCCCTCCGCTAAGAGCTCCCGCTTTGACCAGGATCGTGTGGCACGCTGCATATGCCGACTTGCAACGCGAGCAATCCCGAGCTTCAGAGCCGCACTATAAGAGTCGGAGCCTTTTTTTCGCCATTCCTTTAAAATTGTGAACTTCTTAGCCTCACTTAAAATATCCTGACGAGACCATCTTCGAGGTACTGGCTTCATATGTCGGGTAACTGTCCCGAGCAAGCGCCTCCGCTTGGCTGCTGCATAGGCTCCGGGGGAGGCATTGCGCCAGGAGCTTCGATTCTGAAAGCGTTTTGCATCCTCAGCAATGGCGGAGACACTCCAGCGTCTATGTCCATTTGACATATGAGCACAAGCCTCATCCAAAATCCCAAGGCGTCTAGCAGCAATATATGCCCCAAGCTCCCTAGCTGCCCATTGCGAACGGGCCGAGTACTTGGCCGCCGAATTTAGAATTTCTTTCTCAGTCCATTTTTTATTATGCACCTTAGGCCTCTTCATGTGCGCACTGCACTTCTTTAGCCATCCGCTCTTTAAGGCGCGTTGGTAAGCAGATGGACTATTTTTTTCCCATTCCGATCTTGCAAGATATTGTCTGGCGTCCTGCAGGCATTTGTCTTCAGTCCAATAACCATTGGGCTTTTTTAGATACTCCATATGGGCACAACAGCTTTGAAGCCATCCATACTTCTTAGCCGCCCTATACGCCGATGGTGCTCCAATTCGCCATGCAGATCGCGTCTTATAGACCTTTGCGCTTAGCTTACACCGCTCAAGCGTCCAAGAACTCCTACGCCGTGCGCCCATCAGCTACCGCCATATCTGTAAGTGTCGACCATGCCTCGAGTGGTATTTCTTCAATACTTTTCCTCCAAGGACTCATCCAAACTCCAATATAGCATGTTACAATATGTCCTCAAACGGAGCGGAATTGTATGCCGGCAAAAACAAGCTACTCACGCGTTAGAAATATCTTTGACCCCAGTTCTCAATCACCATTTCGGATTAGCCGGTCCAAACTTGAGCTGTTTTTAAACTGTCCGAGATGCTTTTACCTAGATCGTCGCCTAGGGGTCGATAGACCCCCGAGCTTTCCATTCAACTTAAACTCAGCTGTCGACAGGCTTTTAAAATCTGAATTCGATCAGTGTAGAGCCAAGGCTCAGCCTCAGTCATTGATGGTGGAGTATGGGATAGATGCTATCCCCTTTTCACATCCTCAGATTGACGATTGGAGAGAGGCTTTACACAAGGGAATCCAATATGCCGTTCCGGGTACAACCTTCATTTTTACGGGCGCCATAGATGATGTTTGGATCCAGAACAAAACCAAAGACCTGATCATCGTTGATTACAAAGCCACCTCAAAGAAGGGCGATGTCACGATCGATGAGGAGTGGCAGCGTTCCTACAAGAATCAAATGGAGATGTATCAGTGGCTCTTTCGAATGAACGGGTTTGAAGTTTCTTCGACCGGATATTTCGTCTACTGCAATGGTAAATCGGACGTTGGCGAATTCAATAACCAGTTGAGGTTCGAAACAAAAGTAATCCCTTATGAGGGAGACACCGCGTGGGTTGAAGGTAAGATTCGTGAGACGTATTCGACTTTAATGAGTCAAGCAATCCCGGACGCAGCTAATACGTGCGATTATTGCAAGTACATTGCGGCAGTACAATCGACGGCTAGATAATGAGGCTTTTTATATGCGTTTCATTGAGGGGTGTCGAATTCCAAACCAGTGACCATTATCCATCTTGGGATGCCACCAATGTTTCTACAGTGAGTTGAAGCTTCAGATTTCAGGGGCTTCTCCAACCCCTGCTTCATACAATCAATTCGAAACTTGGCAATTTTCTGTGGGTCGTCCTCACCCGATGGGCTCATATAATTGCAAATCCCTCCCAAATTCCGACCTACAAAATAGCTTTTACCTTCGATGTTGCAGAGTAACAGGTCAGCCCTCTCATCGCTTTCTGATTCTGCAGCGCGAATCTTCGTTTTTGAATCTGCCTTTGGCCCCGAATCAGTTGAGGCGTCTTTGATATCCGGAGTCTTGAAATAGTAGTAAGCGGTCTCACACCGTTCGTCTCCAAAGAACCAGGTTCGTGACATCGCAGCTCGAGCACACCTCACAAAGGCTGTTCCATCATCACTCGGTGCGCAGGAGAATTTTCTATAAAACTTCTGCCAAGTTGACGAATCCAACTTGATTACTTCCCGGCAATCATCGGTTCTTACTACACCCTGCTGTTCACCACCGCGCCAGGCAGAAAGCCCCCACGCAATTAGACCAAAAAAGACTAAAGCACCAATACCCCCAGTTGCATCATCCGTTTGATTCGACATGTTCTCACCCTACTCCGCTCGACAAGCGTTGCCTTCCCATCTCCAATTCTGAACCACGCCGTCTCCCCCAACGCGAAACGAGGTGTTGCACCAAGGGACGTTCGTCGTTGTCATAAGCTGTCCAGTAAACTGATTATAGTTTGTATACGAAGTTGGTGCTCCCGAATGGTTCCAAGTATAGATCGTAGAGCCGTCATTCAGAGGGAACGACGATGATGGAGGACCCCACTTAGCGATCAGCTGATCTGAGGGGCTCCCAACCCACGAATTCAAGACTTTTTCATATTTTGCAGTGGTTGCGCAGCCGCTCATAAGTACTGCCAAGGCGAAAAGATAGTGATACTTCAATTGCATTGTCTGAATGCTCCATGCCCGAAACAGGTCTGCCCTGTTCCAAAGTTATTGTAGGAACCAGTGGAGGAATTATAATTCCAGAGATTTCCTTTCGAGTCGGATCCTTGAATATTCCCATTGGAATCCGCTCTTGTCTGCCACATTGACCCTGTCTGAGC
>JBEIGW010000235.1:0-4504 GCA_040381655.1 Deltaproteobacteria bacterium | reverse complement strand
TTGTAGACCATGGGATCCTCCTTAGGTTAGTGAACACTCACGAATGTTTATTAAAGTACTAAACAAGACTTTTCAAGCTTAATATTATAACATAATGAAAACAGTGATTTTTTTGGATTATGCTAGGTTTCATATTTTTACATTTTCTGGCCTTTTTGGGGACTAAGCTTTGGGGGCTTGAGTCCACGGTGGCATCCTTTAGGGGCGTTGGGCAGCGTTGGCCTCGACTTTGGAAGCATAAGACATTACCTCCTGAGATGATCTGGGAGCGTTGCCAGAGATCCTATCGTTGGCTGCCATTCCCGATTCGATGTTTGGACCAGGCTATCGTGATTTGGTATGCCCTGAACCGCGCAGGTTATGAGGCAGAGATGAAGATTGGCATGACCGTGACTCCTATGGAGAGTCATGCCTGGGTGGTGTGCGGGGATAAGATCTATGTGGATATTCAAAATCTAGTGGATTTCCATGTGCTGAGCACATATCCAGCATGGCCTGATCGCTAGCTAATGATTGGTGCGTTGCAATGCGTTTTTGTGAGTTTCTAAAACTCGTGTTTAAAGAGCTCCGGACAGTTCGTACTCAAGCCGCTTTGCTTATTACGCTGTCCGTGGTTATACCTGGAATCGACATTGCTGCTCCGGCGGTGTTGGGTAAAGCTTTATCGATCTTGGTATCGCAGCAAGATGTAACTCAAAGCAGCAGTACCGTGCTAAATCTTCTTGTCGCATTTTTAGCTATTAATACCTTGAAGGCTCTTCTTACTGCTGTGCAGCTTCGTGCGGGATTTAAACTAGACGCGAACATTTTAGCGGGCATGAGAGCTCGGCTGATGAATGCGATTCTAAGAAATTCACTTGGACTTGGTGCGGTGCAGATGTCGTCACTTAGCCTTCATTTACAGGCTGTGTCAAGTTTCTGGAACGCCATGCTCTGGGAGTCTATATCGTCGGCTCTGTTTTTATTGGGAACGGCAGTTGTTTTGTTATTGATGGATTGGCGTCTTGCCTTAGTGTCCTTTGTGCCCGTCCCACTTGTATTGGCTTTAGTGCTTTTTTTAGCTCCCCGTTTTAGGAAAAGTCTGAGTTCTTATCTCTCAGGAGTTGACGCGCTCGGTCGAGAGCTCACGGAGACCCATGAGAACCGCGAATTTATTCAAGTGAGCCAAATAGAAGAGCGCATGAGAGTGCAATTTGATCGGCATAACCAAAACGCTAAAAATGCTGCAAAGACAGTTGGTTTTTGGACGGCAACATATGCTCCCATATTTGACTTTATCGCTTCGTTGGCTACTGTAGTTTTAATTTTGTTCTATGCAGTGTTTTTATTCGGTGATTCAGTGACGAACGAGACGTTTTTGACGTTTTTTGTATATCTTGCATACTTTTATAGGCCACTTTATGCGGTATCAGCTCTCAATGAGAACTGGCAAAAGACGTTTGGAGCTTATAAAGCTTTGGAGATGATTTATTCGCATGATGACGCTAGTCGAGGTGTCTCTGAGCGTGTCTTAAAACCGACTGATAAAAATGAGGCCATCCACGCGATTATAAAGGCGGGCATTAGCTTCGAAGACGCAAGTTTTGGTTACGTTAGAGGAGACAGCATTCTTAAAAGTTTGAATGTACAGATCCCCGCAAATAAACGAATTGGTATTATGGGTGCAAATGGTCAGGGAAAGTCTACGCTACTCAAGATAATAATGGGTTTGCTGAAACCATCACAAGGTCGGATTGTCTATGGTCATGAGTCCCCAAAATTTGCTTACATGCCACAAACGGTATTTTTACACTCCGGCTCTGTTATCAGTAATCTTCTTATGGTCCATCCCGAATTTCACGATGGCATGTCAGATAACAGTAGGGATTTAGTTATCAAGGACATCATGGATATTGGAGATCGGATTGGCGTGGTGGGTAAACTTAGGGCCGTTGAATTAGACGGTGATTCGTTTCGTTCTCATCAAGTTTCGCTCTCTGGTGGTCAGAGGCAGTTGATCGGACTTTGGCGTTTTGCAGTTCAAAGTCAGTTTGCTGATTATTTGGTTATGGATGAGCCTGATGCTTACCTTGATATCGAGAGTTTAAATCATGTCCTACCGAAAGTTTTTGAGTTTTCTCATGGTAAAACGATGTTGATTGTGTCTCACAACGCTCGGATCATTGAGCACTGTGAAGTGCTTTTTAGTTTAAGTGAAGGCCAACTTCTGAGTCGGTAGCCGTCAAAAAACTCCAGTCCGCGCGGGCACTTAGCAGACATTTAATTTCCTGAAACATCCGATAATCCCCTGAAATTATTATTATAAAAATCCCCGCAGGATAGTCCCTAAAGTTTGTCTCTTTGAGGGACGATCCGGTATTTGAGGAGAGGTGGTATGACCTTCAGATGTTTTATAGCCATGTTGTCGATATCGGGTCTTGCCGGGGCTTGCGGTGACGCCGACTTCAGTGGGGGAGTTGGAAAGCTTGGGGGTTCTGGAAAACCTAAATGCTCTAAGCCTCCATGTGACACATTGGTTATCGATGATGAAGGGATTGATCCAAATACCGTGAAAGTGCGCTACGGCAAGGATGTGAAGCCCATGTTGGCTGATATGCTTTTTGTCGTTGATAACTCCGTATCAATGTCACGCTATGCCGATAGGGTTGCTCAAGGGCTAGCAGCTATCAAGAAAGAAACATTTCCAGAGTCGACGCGAATTGCGGTTATGACGACGATGGCTGCAGAGGATCCTCAGGCTGCATCCCTGCGAGCTCATATGGATATTTGGAAAAACCGTGATAACTATGGATCGTGCATTAACAAGGAGCCCGGATTCCTATCGTTAGTCAACAAAGCTGCTGTTGATACGTTTAAATCTTGCAGAAAAGAAGGCGCAGAAAATGCGAGTAAATTGACAGAGTATCAAGGCAAGTATTCCAAGTCAGTTTGTGAGGCATCGTGGTTTAAGCCTTTTGACTTGAATCAACAGGGAGACCGCTGTTTCACAGCTGCCCTTCAAAGCCCCTTTCACGCTGTGGGTTGTGAGCCTGGTTTGCTGGCTCTTGAGCAGATCGTTGCTCGCAACAACGGTAAACCTCTGTTTAGAGATAATGCTGCACTCAGCGTCATCTTTGTCTCCGATGAGCAAGCAGGTTGTGAAGCCGCATCCACGAAGGGTGATCCGACTAAGGCAGCCGAGACAGCGGAGAGGATTAAGAAGGCCATACTGAGCAACAGCAAGGTCGTATCGATGAAATTCCACGGGATCACCCCTGACCTGGGTGACGCTGTAAACATGCCTGCCAATACTCTCTCTTACAAAAGAGTGATCGAAAGCATTGGTGGAAAATGGTTCAACGTTCTTGAGCCGGCTCAGAACTACAATGGTATGGTCGATCAGTTAATTCAAGCGGCCGCTGAAGTGACAGTGCCAGAGTTTTTCATACCGTCCACGGCTAAAGCGGTTAAAGCAGTCGAGGTCGACAGAGTAGCCACCCAAAATTATCAATTCGATGTGTCAAAGTCTAAAGTAACAGTACAGGGCCTCGATCCCCAGAAAAAAGTAGAGATTATAATCCGATTTGAATAGACTTTTAGTCTATGAGGCAGACGGCTTTTGAAAGTTTAAAAGGGCTGACACTGAAGCAGCTATCGGACAGGCATCCCGCCGTTTGGCAGGACGTGGCCGCTGGGCTGAAGGAGCGTGTGTCTGGTGGTCGAGCCGAACAGCTGTTGGCCTGGAGGCAAGGCGCCATCTCTGATCTTCAAAATGCCAGACGCATTGGTAATTTGGATAACCCAGATATTGCTGTGAGCGCGATAAAGGCACAGATGACCCTGCTTGCAATCGAGCAGTTTTGTGACGTTATGAGTGGTAGGGCAGGTGTAAAGCCGCGCCTGCGTGACGTCATGGCGATGAACCTGCTGTTACTGGCTAGGCTGAAATCAGGGCATGTTTTCTCAGCAGAGGGTTTTGACCGGGTTTGGAGTTGGATAAAAGATCCGATTTGGGCCGCCAGTGAACTACAGCGCCAAGGGGTTTGGAGCGTACCGACCCAAGATTTATCAGAGAAAATGGCCGGCCTTTGTCAGGGCAGGCGGGTTCTTGAGCTAGGTGCTGGTAATGGTCTTTTGTGTCACAGCCTGAAGCGTCACGGTGTTGATATTACCGCTGTTGATGACGAAAGCTGGAGCCTCGGTGGAAAATCCATCAGAGCTAGCGGGGTGGGTGTGCTGAAGATGGATGCCACTCAGGCCCTAAACCAATATAGCCCAGAGGTCGTCATTTGCTCTTGGGCACCTGTTGGTAATTCGTTTGAGAGAGAAATATTCAAGACAAGGTCTGTTCAGACGTATCTGGCTATTTCGAGTCGCCATTCGTTTGCGAGTGGCAACTGGGGTGCGTACCAGGAGCAAAAAGCATTTAATTGCTCGACCTCGGAGCCTCTCAATTCGTTGATTCGGCCTATCGAGATCGAGCAGCAGTTGCTTATTTTTAGACGTAACCTATCAGACTAACGGC
>JBEIGW010000234.1:0-4537 GCA_040381655.1 Deltaproteobacteria bacterium | reverse complement strand
GCTCTAGTCGCTGACGTTGGCAACTCAGTCACTAAGCTCGCTGTCGTGACCAACAAAGAACAAATTCAAGTGGCGACGGTCGCGGCAGGTGATGAGGCTATAGAAAGACTCTTAAAGAGTTTTACTGGAGCTGAAAAGCCGTCTGTTATTCACACAATCTCTGTAAATCCGGAAGGCTTTGAGCACTTTAAGCGTATGGTTTCTGCGCATGGCATTCATGTGCGAGAAGTACAAAGGCAGCCTGTTGGTCTTCTTAATTCAAAATATGATTTAAATGTTATTGGAATGGACCGATTTGCGTCGCTCGAGGCTTTGCTTTACCTGCACCGACTTAATATAACTAAGACCCCCGCAATGGTTGTGTCGTTGGGTACAGCGACAACCGTCGACATCATTGATACCAAGGGCTGCCATCTTGGCGGTTATATCGTTGCAGGACTGCAAACGTCTCTCGACGCAGTCTCCACGCGTGGCCGTAATTTACCAAAAAACTTGGAAGTCTCAGATGCCTTTAAAGCTTCGTCTCAAGGTAAATGGCCAACATCAAGCCGCGATGCCATGACGCACGGTACAGCCCAAATAACGCTGTCGTTTCTTCAGCAGGAGCGGGTTAAATTAGCTAATCAGTCTGGTTTAGATGTGGGTGCGGTTCATGTGTACCTGACAGGTGGATTTTCAGAGCAAATTAAACATTTGTGGCCAGAAGCAAACGTCCACTCATACCCTCAACTCACTCTTCTTGGCACGGCAGTACTTGCATTCAACGGCCGATAGGACGTGGTAACGGATCCTCGTGAAACATCTTTGAATTTGTGCCTCGCCCTTCTACAATATTGTCGGGTTCTACCCTCAATCTTTAGGTGGACATCTTTATCATACAGCTCCTCTCTCTCGGGGGGTGACTAAAATCATCTTATAACATCAATGATTTCGGCGATTTGAAATGCTGACTCAAGACCGTGTGGAATGCGTCCGATCCTTTGATACCTCTATATTCAGGTTAAACAGGCGATGAACAAGTTTTTTAAAAAACCATCGAATTTAGCAGTGATTGCGGTCGCGTTGGTGAGCGCGTGCGGAGCTCGGACTAAAACGGCGAGTGATGTGTCGGGCATGTTTAAAGATCGGCAATCCTTCGCGCTCGGTGGAGTGTTCTCGGAGTTCTGCCAAAAAGTTCGGGCGCGCGATCAAGCGCCGAATATGTTAAAAGCGAAAATGGATGACAAAGAATGCGCTCGTGCAGGAGAAAATGCTGACAACTATAAAACAGTGAAAAAAGAATTTTATTTTGAAGGGCTCACATCGGAGATCAATAAAGCGTCGGGGAAGGATGTCTTACATTTAAGAACTAGAGCAAAGGTTTGGCTTAATCAAAACATACTCGATTTGGCAGTAAAACTAACGAAAGCTCTCAAGGCGCGAAATGAAGGTGGGGCAGATATCTTTGCGCAGCCATCCAGTAGCACCAATGGAGATGGCCTTGTAAATCTAATTAAAATTACAACAAAAGAGCTAAAGAAGGTTGAGTTTAATCAGGCAGAGCGCTCGTTTGGCGGTGCTATCAATATTGCTGGGAGTGGGATTGTAACCATAAACAATGACATTGAAATCATTGGCCAGCTTTTTTCAGACGCGATCGCCATAAATATAAATTCAACCAACTCAGCTGATTTCAAAGATTCTATACTCAAAGATGTGAGCGTCATCGCTCTCATCAAACCTTACGCAAATGATGTCTATGTCGACATTGTGTTTGATGTGAATATTCACTCTATTGGCTTTCAGGATCTTTTAACTGATAAAATAAGCTCTGCGCTTGGTTCGTCGATGAAATCAGCTCTCGATGTATTGCTCAAACTCAAATAAAAGGAATGCACTAGTGTTAACCGTAAGACTGCAAGGCCTGGTAATAATGGCGATGGCTATGATCGTATCAAGCTGCAAAGTAGATCTTACAGACGGAGATTCATTTTCTGGTGGGTATTCGCAAAAGAAGATCTCCAGTAAACTGGGAGGTTTGAGCGGTACGCCTAGTCAGAATAAGACGGTTGCAAAAGGGAACTACCTTGTCCGGGTTGCCTTGCATGAAATCGCTGACAATGAGATTAGCCAAGTGCCGACCCTTCAGGGGTTGCAAGCCTCCGCTAAGGGCTGCGTATGTGTTGGGAAAATGTTCCTCCACATTATGGAGGACTTTTCAATCGAATTTCCAGACAGCAAGCTTAAATGTACATTGATTGGTGATCTTGATCTTGAAAAACTTTTAAGTGGATTAAATGAAAATGAAGATCGGGAAAAAGCCGCTTCGTCAGAAGATAAAATGCTCCGTCTTAAAAAACTTGGGCCGATGACATTTGATCCGCCAAGACCTCTATTGGTCGGGCCTATTATTCAGGATCCGACTATCTATCGTGGTTTAACGGAGACAAAACAATATAATGTTCAGTACGCCGATGAAGATAAGGGTGGGTCTATCACTCAGGATTCAGGAACAATTACTGTGAACGTTTTGGAGGCAGGATCTTCATTAACGCCAGCTTTTATGCCAAATAATCCGTTTGAGAATATCGTTCGGTTTGAGATATTGGCGCAGGGTTTCTCAAAAGTCCCGCGCACCAAAGGATTTCTTTTTAATCGTGTTGAATTTACGCTCAATAGCAGGCCGTTGGCGATACCTGCAATTAAGATACGGTCAAAAGCCTCGGATTTAATGGCTGCAGCGCCAAAGTCAGAGAAGGGACCAGCTCTTGGTGAGTCGCCGCTTATTAAGTTTTTTGGCCAATTTATAGATGTTCACATCAGGCTCGACGCCGTTAAATTTGAAACCTATTAAACACGAGATCCTTTAACTTATATGAAGCAATATTTGCAGTACGTTTGCCGCTCTATAATACTGTCAAGATCCTCTGGATTTCTCTGCGTTATCCTATTAAGTCTAACTGGCGATCTAGAGGTCCAGGCCCAGTCCAGGGGCGCTTCGGTGTCGCCGTTACCTTGGAACCCAGCAAATAGTGCTTTTTTATTGCGAAATAGCGCATCTTTTTCGGGCGCGCCGATCAGCTCTAATGACGTCAAAATTCGTTATATTGGATCTGACACGATAGCAAAGAAAGCTGAGAGCCCCATTAGCTTTGCTGACTTTCAAGCAGGCGTAGTTTTTAAGCCGTATCGCCGCTTTTCTTTCGGCATCGGAGAGTTGCTGCCTCCAATTAGTCTAAAGCGTGAAATTGACGATATACCGATCGTTGTTCTAAATAGTGTCAACCTTGTGGATCTAGAGATTAATGCGTCCATTAAATACGGCTTATCACTTTTCGGCTCTTATCTTCTTAACGAGCAATTATCAGTTGGCGCAATGTTTTCAAGTCGTCAGATTGCCGTTACAGCAGCCGCTAACACTAACGCCGGTGAACGGCTTATGGATGGAAAATTTAGACTTTCCACATCGAGTCTAAAGCTCGGTGTGAATTTATTTTCCCCTGCGCGTCGATTGAGACTGGGTGTAGCGTCTACTCTTATTTCCTCTAATTCGATAGATGCCGCGATTGAAACCCCGCTTGTCAGTGGTCCAGAAACACAGGCGCTAAACAACAGTAGTGTCAGCTCTAACTTGGTATTTAGTGATTTGCTAATTGGGGCTGAATATCAAGTTAATCAAAAAACAACCGTTTATGCTGATTTATGGTGGCGAAGATCTGACAAGAATCAAAAGGAATTTAGTCTTGTCGACCTAAAAGAAAAACCAAAAGACATCTACGACACTGCCAGCTTGTTTCTGGGGGCGAGATATCGCTCTCAGCCGCGGCAATTTGTCATATCAGAGTTTAGTTATGAGCCCTCGGCGGTAGGTGCAGGCAGTCGGGGGGACGATGGAAAGTCAGGCTTCGGCATGCGGGAAACGGCAATGCTTTACTCTGGATTTGGCGACCTCGTTCCTGCTTGGTCGGTCAGTGTCGGCCTCCAATATGGAGACGGGCTGCCAACTATAAACGATAGCGATGATGTCGATAAACCAAATCGCAAATCTCGAGGTTCAGCTATCGATAAGAAAACATCAAATGATCAATCTCTTTGGGATAGAACTACGGTTAGTGTTTCCTTCAGATATAAAAGAGCATCCCTTGGTGTGGATTCTGAAGGCGAGCTACCAGGAGCTTATTCGCAAAATAGGATTCAATTTCCGGTCACAATTCAATCGGTATTTTAAAGTGTGTTTAATGCGTCTTGGCGCTCAAATGGGTAGCTAATGTTCGATAAGTGTTCCATATCCAACGATCTTGATAAGTCCGACGACGTGCTGCTCTAACGTCGGGATGGTGCTGGGAACACCTGCTCCCTGTGGCTTCCGATTCCGTGCAAAAAAATCCCAGCCTGATGGCTGGGATTTTCTTTATGACTAGCTTCTTGAACTTAGTGACAGTCACTGTCTTCTTTAGCAAGGCCGTGTTTTGCGAAAGCAGAGTTGATTTCGCAAAAGTTTGGAGTGCCGTTTGATACGTCGCCGTCGTTATCATCGATAGCAAGTGTTGCGTCATAG
>JBEIGW010000233.1:0-4541 GCA_040381655.1 Deltaproteobacteria bacterium | reverse complement strand
TGGGCCAGTGCCAAGCTCGACGAGCTTCGTAACCGCATGCCTGAGGCCGGCGGCCTGATCATCGCCCCATCCATTGAGATGGCTGAGTACATGGTCGATGTGATCGAAAAGATCGAGGGCGAGCGCCCTATTCTTGTTCACAGCCAGCTTCCTAATCCCGAATCGCGCATCCGCGCGTTTCGAAACACCGACAAACGGTGGCTTGTGTCGGTGGCCATGGTCTCCGAGGGCGTCGACATCCCACGCCTTCGGGTGCTGATCTACTTGCCGAATGCATTAACCGAACTCGCGTTCAGGCAAGCGATTGGACGTGTTGTGAGGACTTCGGGGCCGAGCGACGACACCCGTGCGTACGTGGTAATGCCAGCCTTCGAGACTTTCGAGCGGTATGCGCGCCGAGTTGAAGAAGAGATGTCTCCCTCGTCGCGGGAAAAATCAACCCAGCCAAAGACGAAGAAATGCCCTGGCTGCCATGCAGAGTGTTCGCTGGGCGCCTCGGTATGTGACTGCTGCGGCTTTGAATTCCCGAAAGCCCCTCTGCGGTTCAAATCGTGCACTCACTGCGGAGGACTCAACCCTGTAGCCGCTATGAACTGTCAGTCATGCGGTGAGGCGTTCGCATCAGGATTCGTACTCACTTTGGATGAAGCATTGCGTACCGGTGCGATTGTTCGCGGACTAGATATCGATGAGCAAGAGGTTAAGGACTCCGAGGCAATGGCCACTGCGGTCCGGCAGATGGTTTTAAAAAGCGGGGACGCCAGGCTTGTTCGAGTCTTGAGCACGTTACCTGAAGAAAGCTGGGCCCGTTTGCGAGACATCCTGGCCGCTGGCCATGGTAGTACAAGTCAGCCCGCACATTGAGAGGAAAGCTATGTATCGACAAATGATGCCAAGCATCACCGCTGGTATTCAAAACCAACCCTTCAGCGAGTTGGATATTCCCGGGGAAATTCTTAGTGATGTATCAGACCTCACTGAGCGGATCGAGCGCTGGTTGAATAACCTCACCTACGACCGCCTTGTCGACAGAATCATTCGGCACGACGGGGTTTTCGGTCAACATACTGAAGGGGGAGAGGTTGTCAACGTAATACCAGGTAGCCAAAAAATGATCTGCACCCGGATTACGCTCGCAATATCGACCGGGATCTCGCCGGCTAGCTCAATAGGTTTCCCCAGCGTGATGCGATCTGTGCGCGAGTACTTGATCGATTGCGAGCGCACGGCGAAAGCGGTGGTGCTTCTAACTGACACCTGGAGCCCAAGGCATATCGAGGAGCACATCAGAGATATACGAGCCCATGCGCGCTACGGCCGATATGTTATGCCATATCTCGTCACCGGCGGTCGAGTCCTTCGAGTGGATTGGCCGAAGGCGTAACGCTACCCATGACTTCTCGGCACACCAATGGAGGACATATTTCGTCTCAGGTATGTCCCAAAGAAATTGCTTGTAAACACAGATTGGTAAGGAATAAAACTAATGAACGAAATCCACTGCCCGCATTGCTCGAAGGCTTTCAAAATCGACGAGGCCGGTTATGCCAATATTCTTAAACAAGTCCGTGACCGTGAGTTCGATCAGGACTTACATGACCGACTAGAGCAGGCAGATAAAGAAAAGCAAATGGCGTTCGACCTAGCTGAAGCCCGTTTAAAAAACGAATTACAACGATCTTTATCTGAAAAAGAAATACGAATTCAAACCCTGGAATCGCAGATCGATGCTGCCAACGTTTCTCAGCGCCTTGCACTTGCCGAAGCCGTGAGCGCGATACAAGCTGAGCGTGATCAAGTTCAAGGTAAGTTCGATAGGCTAGTACTAGAGAAGCAGCTCTCAGAAAAATCTTTACAAGAAAGATATGAAATTCAGATAAGAGACCGTGACTCCATGATCGACCGATTACGTGACCTGAAAGCACGTCTGTCAACTAAGATGCTTGGAGAGACGCTTGAACAGCATTGTGAAACTGAGTTCAATCGAATTCGACCAACCGCTTTTCAAAGAGCATATTTTGAGAAAGATAATGATATAAGAAGTGGGAGTAAAGGGGATTACATTTTCCGCGACATGGATGATTCTGGGGTAGAAATTGTATCGATCATGTTCGAAATGAAGAACGAATCTGATAAAACCAAATCAAAAACTAAGAACGAAGATTTTTTAAAGGAGCTCGACAAAGATCGAAATGAAAAAGAATGCGAATATGCCGTTCTCGTATCAATGCTCGAGCCCGAAAGTGAGCTCTACAACAGCGGTATAGTGGATATGTCTCATAAGCATCAAAAGATGTACGTGGTACGACCACAGTTTTTTATTCCAATAATTACACTTCTTCGTAACGCAGGAATGAATTCTGTCAAGTACAAGTCTGAGCTCGCTTCTATCAAAGCGCAGAATATAGACATCACGAATTTCGAGGAAGAGCTTGAAGAATTCAAGGCAGCCTTCGGAAAAAATTACGAGCTTGCCTCGCGCCGTTTTCAAATGGCGATTGAAGAAATAGACAAATCAATCGATCATCTTCGAAAGACTAGGGAAGCTTTACTTGGTACTGACCGTAATCTGAGATTAGCTAACGACAAGGCGCAGGCTGTTACGATCAAAAAGCTAACGAAAGAAAATCCAACCATGGCATCTAAATTTGCAGAATTAAATGCCTACTCCTAGAGGTCGATGGACAGAGCCGTTCAATAAACCTCATGTACGAAACCCTAAACGTTGTTTAGTCTGATCGTTAGGTAATCAGAAAGTATCACAAGGTGGATCTGTAGGCGTAAAGGAGATTTGAATTCGAATAGCAATTCGAAGCCTCCCGCACTCGTAAAGACTGCTCCAAGGGTTATTCAGCTGTGTATGCGCTCCAAAAATGGTAATTGTAGATGAATTTTCACTAGGCCTTGGCTCGGAAGATGTCCCCAAAAACCTACTAAATTGTGGATTCATTCATCAAGAAGTATCCCCAAATAATGTACTGTATGAAATCTATTGGAGTATTTATGCAATTAAAAAACTTAATGCCGTGGAAACATCAGGCAATAGAACAAATCGACTTTGAAGCAGCTTCTAACAAAGAGGGGAACAATGAAGTTGTCAATATTACCAAGATGCCCCATGAGAACCCGCTGGATCAGCCTGTTGGTTTGGTTGGAATCCGAGGTAAAGACTCGCCAAAAGGGCCGATGGCTTCGTTCCCGGTCAGTCAATTTTTCTCGCAGAACTTTATAAATCAAGGTCGCTATACAGGTTCATTGCAG
Source organism: Deltaproteobacteria bacterium (assembly GCA_040381655.1). Taxonomy (GTDB): domain Bacteria; phylum Bdellovibrionota_B; class Oligoflexia; order Oligoflexales; family RGVZ01; genus CAMDKS01. The sequence continues at coordinate 1,280 of JBEIGW010000233.1, read as the reverse complement.
AAATCCAAAGAATCCTTGGAGCAAGGGTCGGAGGCAGTCATAGCTCAGTTTCAAAATACGATAAGTATCGTAATGGACGAAGTACAGGCAAAAATTGATGGCCTCCGTAAGTTGGAAATTCAATCAGATGGGATTTCCGGGCCCTACTCGCAGCAGCTAAAGTCGGTTTGTCTGCGACTTGAAAGAGATTTGTCAACTCTCAATGAGCAGTTGGAATTGTCTGGAGAGCGCAAAGGTTGGGTGCTCTCGGCGCTAAACGAGTATCGGATTGGCTTCGACAGAGGCTTAAGAGAAGCGATTGACGCTGAGCTACTCGGTCTCTGAAAGGGAAATACAAATGAAAAACAAATCAAATATTTCAAGTTACCTTTGTCATGTGGTGGGCGAGTCCCCGGAACGAGCATCGCGTTTTCATATATCAACGATCCGCAGAACGAAAGCGTTTGCCATTGCTATCCATATACCGGTAGCTATATGGGCAGTCACTGGATATTTGATTGCCTACGAAGTATTTAAGTTATCGAACACTCTATCTCTATTAATTGCTTTCGGTTGTGCGGCAATGATCTATCTTGTTGAGCGTCTTGTTATTTCGACTCCAAAAGTCTTGATAGTTAATATCAGTAGGGTAGCGATAGGGATAGTAATTGCGTTGCTAGGGGCTTCAGCAGTTGATTTAGTGATCTTCGAAAGAGAAATTCAAGAGCAACTTTCAGTATCGAAAAGAGAGGCTCTTGAGGCGTCATATGATGCGGAAATCATGCAACAAATCAAGTTGGTTGATCGTAAAAAAGAGGATTGGCTTCAACTGCAGCATACGGCGAACTGTGAAGCTAACGGTATCTGCGGCAGCAAGATTCGTAGTACTGGCCCAGTGTACAGAGAGCTAGCTAGGCAGGCAGACTTCCTTCGGAAAGAGTACGTACTGGCTCAAAAGCAACTTAATAAGTTACAGGATGCAAAAAAATCAGCAATAGATGAATTCAGAACCAATGGAACTTCTGAAAATGACGCTGGCTTGTTAAATCGACTACAAGCGTTACATGATTACACAGACCGCAATCGTTGGGCGTTTGTTGCGTGGGCTTTATTTTTTACCTTAGTATTATTTTTTGAATTGATGGTCGTGTTTTGCAAGCTAGTTTTTAGTGAAACGGTTGATGATGAGCTTGAGAACATTAGGGAAGCAATAAGTCAGACAAAGGCTAGAGATTACATGGAGGCTGTAACTAATCCAGCTGCTGGTGCTCTGGCTTTGATTGATGGTACTTATGCCTAAT
>JBEIGW010000232.1:0-4574 GCA_040381655.1 Deltaproteobacteria bacterium | reverse complement strand
GGTCAAGGCCGTTTGATGTGGCGTTTGGCATAATCACAGCGATGTAGCTGGTCGGCTTCTTCGCGGCCTTATTCGGGTATATTGCTAAAACTTTAAAGAAAGCCTCTGCAACTTGGATGTCCTTGTTTGGGCCAATTCCTTCGCGGCCGTCTTTCATAATGGGACCCGCATAGACTTGAATCTTGTTGCCTTTTTCTTCAACTAACTTTCGGGTGTGTTTTTCAAGGCCTGCCCAAATTCTTTCGTTAAGAAACGCAGTCTGGGGGGCCATGTTGCTCATGTAATAAGTAGCTTCATTGTCTTCTTGTGAATTTGACCGATCTGCAGATGCCGCCTGATGTCCACGGTCAAAGCAAGTATTGCCATAGTCGTCGGCTGACACGCCTTCTGTTCTCTCTTTAACCCGTAGGTAGTTATTGAGGATATCGTCACCTCTGAATCTGTTGGATCGCAACTGCTCGCCAAGATCAGTATCGACAACCTGCCAGGCGGTCCAGGCAGGAATTTTTGCTTTGACGTTGTAGTAAATCACAAACTGTTTGCGGGAGAGATAAACATCTGACCTAGGCACGAAGCTGCTCGCCGTAAATTTAGGTAGGCCAGCCTCTAAGTTTCGGTTGCCCGTTAGGTCGGTGTCTCCAATAACAACGGCATCACCGATCTTTTGCGGCTGAACCAACGTATCACCCAGTGCTTTTTGAAGACTTCCCATCCGCTCATCACGGGCTCTGCAGGAGACCAAGCAAGCACCGACGACGCCCAAAAGCAAGATATTGGTTGAGACTTTCATGAATCCTCCAGCTAGACGATAACGCACCAGGCAGATAGCCAACGTAGGGACTTGCTAACAGACCTTATTCGCATCATAAAATGAAATTATTATTCATAGTTATAGCACTTTTTGGGCGTTCGTGTCCATAAGACCGCTCGCCCAATCTCGGGCCAAGATCATCCGTGGGCTGGGCTGATTTTTAGTGGCAAACAAAAATCAATAGTTTTTAGCAAAGATCACGCGGGTGGTCGTCGGCCTTCCGGTAAAGAGGCAGCGTCCGGTTGATGCCTCCGCGTTGAGAGGGATGCAGCGTGCCGTCACTTTTAGCGCAGCCAACTTGTCATTGATTTCCTTTGCGGCAGCTGGCTCCGGACTCCAGTGGGCCACCGCAAAGCCACCGTGAATTTCAGGTTTATCCTCATTGGTTGGCGTGAACCATTTTGCAAAGTCGCCAAATTCCGTGATGACTTGCGTTTTGGATTCGCGAAGAGCTAGGGCTTTGCTGAAAAGACTCTTTTGAATCTCGTCCAAGGTTTGTGTGATGGTCGCGACGAATTCTCCGCGGGGTACGGCTTTTTTATCTTTAACTCCCTGGTCACGCCTTGCCACAAAGAGGCTATCACTTTGCATGTCCCTCGGCCCCACTTCAGCCCTTATCGGAGTGCCTTTCTTGATGTGCTGCCAGGTTTTCTCGCCACCTCGGATGTCGCGCGCATCAATTTCAACTTTAACTGAGCCCAAGCCGTAAGCTTTCGATTCAAGTTCTTTTTTGACCTTATGGCAGTATTCGAGCACTTGAGCCTTCTCGTCGTCGTTTCTAAAAATAGGCAGAAGCACGACATGTTTAGGCGCAAGCCGCGGAGGCACGATCAGCCCGTCGTCATCGGAATGGGTCATGATGAGCCCGCCAATGAGCCTTGTTGAGACGCCCCAGGACGTTGTCCATGCGTATTCTTCTTGACCGGCTTGGCTCTGGAATTTGATGCCTGAGGCCTTTGCAAAGTTTTGCCCGAGAAAATGACTTGTACCTGCTTGCAGAGCTTTACCATCTTGCATCATGGCTTCAATCGTGTACGTATTCACAGCGCCCGGAAATTTTTCGCCCGGCGTTTTCTCGCCCTTGATAACAGGCATCGCCATATACTCGTGGGCAAACCACTCGTATACGTCAAGCATCTGCATGGTCTCTTCTTGGGCTTCCTTTGCCGTCGCATGGGCCGTATGTCCCTCTTGCCAAAGGAATTCGGCAGTTCTTAGGAACATCCTCGTGCGCATTTCCCAGCGCATCACGTTAGCCCACTGGTTGATGAGAATGGGTAGGTCGCGGTAACTTTGCACCCACTTTGCATACGATGCGCCAATGATGGTCTCGGATGTTGGACGAATAATAAATGGCTCTTCCAAGGGCCCTGCGGGAATAAGTTTTCCGTCTGGTCCCGCTTCAAGCCGGTGATGGGTCACGACAGCGCACTCTTTTGCAAACCCCTCCACGTGCTCGGCTTCCTGCTCAAGAAAACTCTTTGGAATAAGTAGCGGGAAGTAGGCGTTGACGTGGCCCGTTTCCTTGAATTTTTGATCGAGGACCTGTTGTATGTTCTCCCATAGGGCATAGCCCCAAGGTTTTATCACCATGCAACCACGCGTCGGAGAGCTCTCCGCCAAGTCGGCGGCTTTGATGACTTGCTGGTACCATTCGGGATAATCATCAGACCTGGTGGGTGTGATTGCTGATTGCGGAGCTTTGCTCATCTGGTCATCTCCTGAAGCCGTCGGCACAATGGGCGTAGGTGACGAGTATTACTACGAATCTTGGTTGTAGCAAGCATATTTCCCTGAGGGGCTCATTTGGCAGCTCGGTTTGACCAAATTTTGAGCTCAAGGATTAAGGAAATTATCAAAAAATAGCCTTAAAAAAAAACCTCTCTTCGTGGATAATAAATCCTGAATAACAGGTAATAATTTTGGTTTCTTAGCAGGTAGGTGTGGCGTTGCGCACAAAAGGGTCATTTCATACAAAAGCGGGTCACAATGAAGCCCTCGTAGCAACGATGCAGCGGCGCGTTGAAATAGCCCGCGGCGACAAACCAGCCGAGCTAGTCGTTCGGAATGCGAAATGGTTGGACGTGTTCTCTGGCGCTTGGCAGAGCGGTGATGTTGCCATTTCAGATGGTGTTATTGTTGGGGTTAAAGACAGCTACCAGGCAGCAGACGTCGTGGACGGCACGGGCTGTTTTTTAGTCCCTGGTTTCATTGATGCACACGTGCACGTGGAAAGCTCGATGATGACCCCATCAAAGTTTGCCTCCGCAGTGCTGCCTCGAGGGACCACGACCGTCATTTGGGATCCTCATGAGATAGCAAACGTCAAAGGCTTGGACGGAATCCGCTGGGCTTTGGACAGCACAGAAGGTCTTCCGGTTGAATTTTTTGTGATGATACCGAGCTGCGTTCCTTCGACCAGTCCAGAGTTGGGTTTAGAATCAAGTGGGGCAAATCTACTGTCTCACGACTTAAAGGAGTTTATCAGTCATCCTCGTGTGCTTGGTCTTGCCGAGATGATGAATTGGCCAGGCCTCGTTGGTGGGGACAAAGAGGTGATGACGAAGCTTGCTTTATTCGCGGGTCACCGACGAGATGGCCACTGTCCTGGACTTTCAGGTAAAGCCCTTAACGCATATGGCGTTGCAGGAATCCACTCCTGCCATGAGTCCACGACCATAGCCGAGGGAGCAGAGAAGCTGAGCAAGGGTATTCATGTGCTCATTCGTGAGGGAAGTTGCGCCAAGGACGCGGACGTGTTGTTGCCCCTACTGACAAGCTATAGTTCTGCCACTTTGGGTTACTGCAGTGACGACCGAAATCCTTTGGATATCGAGGAATCAGGGCACCTGGACTGCATCATCAACAAGGGCCTCGTCGGTAAGTTAGATCCGGTCGCTGTTTTCAGGGCGTCGTCTTTTGCTGTTGCAAAAATGTATGGGCTCGATGACCGAGGTGCCATCGCACCGGGCTACCGAGCTGATGTTGCGCTTGTTAGAACTCGCAGCGGAAACGACGATTTTTCAAAAGGCGTCGAGATTTTGAACGTTTGGAAAGAGGGGCAGTCGGCTCCTTCCTTGATGCAGAAGATGACGGAATCTAAGGTCGATTCAGCCTATTTTTTGGGTAAAAATTTGGCCATCAAGCACGACGTCATTGAGCCTAAACAATTCAAAATAACGCCCAATCGTAAATCAAAAACGAAAGCGCGCGTGATCGGCGTAAGACCCGGACAAATCGTTACGGATGAGATTCATGCTGATTTTGACGTGACTGGGGACGAGCTGATTGTCAATGCGGCTACTGGAATCAACAAAATTGCTGTGATTGAACGCCACCATAATACTGGTTTTATGACGACCGCCATGGTTAAAGGCTTTTCGTTGAGATCTGGTGCCATTGCGACCTCGATTAACCATGATTGCCACAACGTGATTGTGACTGGATCAAGTGATGAACTGATGGCGAAGGCTGTGCAGGAGCTAAGGCGCATTGACGGTGGGATTGTGGTCGTGAGTTCAAGTGGCGAGATGTGCTGCATTGAATTACCAATTGGCGGTCTTATGACTGACATGGAACCAAAACAGGTGGCTCAAAGACTGCGGGAATTGAAACGTTTGGCCCACTTGATTGGATGCACGCTGGAAGAGCCATTCTTGCAACTATCATTTTTAGCTTTACCGGTTATTCCATCTCTGAAGTTGACGGACAGAGGTCTTGTCGATGGTCATAAATTTCAGATAGTGCCAGTTGAGATTTAAGG
>JBEIGW010000231.1:0-4582 GCA_040381655.1 Deltaproteobacteria bacterium | reverse complement strand
GATGGCAATGACGCGCCCGAGCGACGTTGTCGGGAGTTGAAGGGTTGCAATAATTTAGATAGCACTTCTTCCCGCTTGCGCATGTTAGCTCCTGAATCATCCCTCTAATTATTCAAGGTCGTTTCGGTGCGTGGATGTCAGAACTGAAGGCTTACAGATGGCCGCTAGGGTGAGGAATACAGTCTATCCGCTCGATAGCAAACGGTGTTTGGTCCGGATTAATGGTTTCATCAAACTCCCGAGCCGCTAAGTGACCTGCGAAAACGGCCTGGGCGATGGTGGCAGGAGCCTCGGCATCTCCAATAAGGCGAAGGGAGTCTAGCCGGCCACTTTCCCGGGCGGGAAGTAGCTCCTTATATAGATGATCGTTGGGTACCCGGTCTGTCACCAATAGGACAGAATCACGCGCTATCGTGATCTCCTGGCCGGTGATGGCGCATCGTGCAGTAACCGACGTGTCTTTGATCTCCGTCAGAGAATGCCTGATCAAAAATTTAACCCCCATTTTAGCCAGTCGCGCTTGAATCTTTTCTTGCTCAAGGGTGAACTGTGTCCAATATGAAATCATGGGTGACGGAGTGACGAGAGTGACCTCGCAATTTTTGCTGGCTAGCAGTTCGGCAAGAACTCCTGCCATGTAAAAGTGGTCGTCATCATATATGACGACTTTCCCAGCAGGATAGACTCCGTCCATAACATCATCTGGCGTGAAGATATGCTGCGTGTCATGACCGGGAATGGCTGCGTGAATGGTTCGTCCGATGCCGTCTCGGCGGTAGGTCGCTCCCGTGGCAATGATGACATCTCGAATACCGGTATCCAGAACATCAGCTGCCGTCATGTGACTGGCTGGGAACATTTGGACGTTATCGCGACGCTGCGGCGTCGATAATCGCCATTCAGCAACGCGCCGCCACTCGCTCAGACCTGGGAGTTTAGCTTCCCGGAGCACTCGTCCGCCCAATTCAATATTGGCATCAACGAGAGTCACCGGGTAGCCGCGCTGCCCCAGGGCTCTGGCGCACTCCAGACCCGCTGCGCCTGCGCCAACAATCAGAATGTTTTTGTCTGATTTTTTCGGTGCAATATTTTCTGGATGCCAGCCGCGACGCCACTCTTCACCCATGGTGGGATTTTGAGTGCAGCGAATGGGGACGACCTTCATGTCGGCAGCTGCACAGATATTACAACCGATGCATTCACGAATATCTTCAAGTCGGTTTTCTTTGATCTTATTTGGCAGGAAAGGATCTGCAATCGATGGCCGAGCTGCCCCGATGAAATCCAAAACGCCGCGCTTCACCGCTGAAACCATGGAATCAGGTGACGTGTACCTACCAACGCCGACGACGGGTTTTGTCGTGAGTTTTTTCACGAATGCCGTATACCGTTCCTGGTAGCCTTCTTTTTCAAATCTGGACGTAGCCGAATCATTGCTCCAGCCGCTGATATTGACGTCCCAAAGATCTGGTAGTTCTGCCAGCATGGCGACGATCTCATGACCTTCGCCTTGGTGGGTGATACCCTCAGCGCCGAGAAGTTCATCAACGGCAAATCTTACAGCCACCGCGCATGTGTCACCAACGGCGTCTTTTGTTTCCTCGATGATTTCTCTGAAAAACCTCACGCGATTTTCAAGGGAGCCGCCGTATTCATCCGTGCGGTCATTGTAGCGGCGCATCATAAACTGCATGGGAAGTGTCAACCCGTGGCCTGCGTAGCAGTAGATAATATTAAAGCCTGATTTTTTGGCTCGTATGGCCGCATTACGATGCCAACGACGCACATTTCTAATGTCCTCTTTATCCATGCGACGTGACTGGACGGGGTCATATCCGCAGCCACCCGAAATACCCATGGAGCGAGGGCCCATGGGCGGAAGTCTTGAGTAAAGATTGGTGCTATTCATTCCACTGTAGACGAGCTCGATGGCGGCTAGAGAACCGTACTCATGGACGGCATCAGCCATCAAGCGAAGTCCTGCCATGTCATCATCATTCCAAAGCCGGCCTTCGTGAAACGGAGCAAGATCACTTGTATGGTGAATCTCGACTTCTTCTGTACAGACAACTCCCCAGCCGCCTTCGGCTTTTACGCCGCGAAGTCTGGCGAGAGACTTCGGAAAGCGGTGTCCCATGCCGTTACAGTGGGCCACCTGGTAGAACCTGTTGGGTGCTGTGACTGGGCCGATTTTGACTTTATCGAAAAGGATTTTGTAACGGTTATCCATGTGCTGTGCTGCCCAATCGGAAATTACCGACGTCCTATGGAACGTAGGGCCCACACGCGAACCATGGCCTCAAGAACGATCTTGAAACTCATTTTGGACTGACCTGCGCGGCGCTCGGAGAAAAGAATAGGGGATTCTACAATCGACTTTCCTGCAAGGTGGGCTCGGTACTTAAGCTCAATTTGAAACGAGTAGCCCTCGCTTGCCACGAGATCTGGATTGATCGCCACAATCGTATCTCGTCTCCAGGCATTAAATCCGCCCGTGAGGTCTCTAATGGTAAGGCCTAGGATCATACGGCTATAGAAGCTTCCAAAGACACTGATGCATTTTCTGATGAAACTCCAGTTTTCCGTGCCGCCACCGTCGCAGTAGCGACTACCGACGACGGCGTCATAACTGCCAAGTTTTTTGATGAATACGGCTAGTTCCTTGGGGTCATGGGAGTGGTCGGCGTCCATCTCAATGAGGGCATCATAGCCATTTTGAAGAGCCCACTTAAAGCCAGCGATGTAAGCTGTGCCGAGGCCAAGTTTACCGGCCCTTTTCAAAATGTGAATCTTTCCAGGGTGTTTATCCATGAGCTCCTGGATTTTCTCACGGGTGCCGTCTTTGCTATTGTCGTCGACAAAAAGCACATGAATGTGCGGGGTTGATTTAAAAATACGCTCTGTTAGTGAAGTCACGTTGTCGACCTCATTATAGGTCGGTACAATGACGATAGGCTTATTAATTGTGATCTGCTGTGATGCCTGGGATTGAGCCATATTGAGTAGCCTGTATTCTTGCGGGTCACGGTTTAACTATTCAAGAAGCAAGGCTCGAAGTTGTAGCACACTCAAAGGAACCTCGAAAGATATGACTGACAAATCAAAAATCACTGATTTCCATTCAGCTAAAAAGCGGGTTGGCGCCCAAAAAAAAGACAAAAGTCCTCTCAACGGCGGCTATGACGGTGCCTTGCGCAAACAAAAGGGCATGCCTAGTCCTACATTTTCAGGCGGCGGCGTTAGGTGGTTTCACTACATTCAGTTGCTACTGATGCTTGGCTTGGTTGTTTGGATGATGAAGGCTTGTAATTTCTGAGACTTCAGCCCAGTGATGTCTTATCCTAGCGAGGCGGTGTCTTCAGAGAGTTTTCATCTAAGAAAAGCTTGTCTTTTTTGGCGTTATTGCAATCTTTGCAGGCAACAACGACGTTACTTTTTGTGGACTTACCGCCCCTCACAATGGGCACCACGTGATCCATCGTGCACTCTGCCTTCTTAAGCTTCTTTGTACAGTAGTGGCAAGCCGGGGAGTTAGCGATCTTGTTTTGCCACCAGCGAGACTGTCTCAGTTCCCGGGCAGCCGCCTTCTCCCGCTTGATAACGGACTCATCCATTTCATAGTGATACATTAAAAAAGCCCTCGTAGAGAGGAGCTTCTAATAGAGTCTTGTTTAAAAATCAAATAGTTACATCTGATTTCAGCCCCAAAACTAGGTCACTCCGACGTCGGAGTAGGGGTTTTAAGGCGGACGGGGACACCTTGCTGCCCGGTAAGACCCTGTTTTAGTGGAACTATTTCTGGCAAGAACCGGACGTTTTATGATGCCTTAAGTTGGATCTCTGATCTGCCGAATCTTCTATTATTTGGGGGTAGACCTGGGTGATGGGGGCTCATGTCCTAAAAATTTGGTCTCTTGCGTGGCTGGTCATGGCAGTCACTGGTTGTGGTGTGCCACAAAACTCAATTGAAGCACAAACAGCAAGAGAGGCTGCAGCTGCAAACTGTGACGCTAGAGGTAAGTGCGTCAAAGATCCCAATGGGCTTGTGCTTTACAACTCAAGCTTGGTGACTGAGAACTTTGTTCTAAAAAGGCCAGACCAAAATCTGACGCTTCTAACTAGGCTCATGAATCTCCTTGATGAGCCAAAACTCTTGGTCACTGCTGATAAGCTTGAGCCACTCATGCGCGGTGTGGCGATTGTGGGTGAATTTGAGCCTTGTGATTCGCCAAAGGGAATCGATGGTTCGAACCCTACTGTGGGACAGCTGCGGTCACTGAAGCAAGGTCGCTACAAAGCCTGCATCACATATATCGGTGATGGCTTATTCAAGAGAGCTTATGCACTTTCGCCCATCGATGTTGATACGACTCCGCCAGAGGTGGCCCAGATTGGGGTAACTCATACGGGCGTGACACCAACCACTGCTGGTTTGGCCTGGTCAAAAGCAGGCGATAACTTGACCCTGGACGGAAAGCTTGTCTATTCGGTTTACACATCAAAAACAAATGTACTGGACTCCATTGAGGCTGTGCGCACGCAGGGAAATCTTGTGCCTGGCCTCCTTATCGGAGGAATGTCT
>JBEIGW010000230.1:0-4642 GCA_040381655.1 Deltaproteobacteria bacterium | reverse complement strand
TGGGTTTGGTTGACCTCAATGCCGGAGGTACGCATAAATGCCTCTGGACAGGCGCAGGATCCAAAACGTGGACGGCTTTACTCATTCCAAAACTTTCGTAAGAGCGAACTTGAGCTCCCCAAATACAGCAGTGACATTGTTCGGTTCGAGAAAGTTATCATTGGTTTTGAAAGGGACAACAACACGCCTGCCATAGCCAAAGTACAGCTGATGTCCAAATAAAGGACTTTCTAATGAACACAGTCTTTAACCTCTGTTTCTCCGTCATACTGATGCTGGTGTCATGTTCAAAAGCAAGATCGAGTAGCTCTCCGCTAATCGCTCCTGCTTATATCGACATCACCCGAATTTCTGGGGAGTGGCACATTCCAGCGCGTATCCCAACGATTCTCGATAAAGACGCCATGGGAATGAAATTGACTATTTCGCCACGAGTAAATCAGTCAATGAAATTTGAGTGGAAATTCAGGAAGAGCTCTAAAAATGATCACGACACATCATGGAATCTAACTGCAGATTTAGATAATCCAAACAAAAACACATCCTGGACCATATCACCCTTTTGGCCAGTGAAAATGCACTATGAAGTCATAGAGTACTCCGGCGATTACAGCTGGCTACTAGTCGGTTCCCGTGACAGAAAATATGTGTGGCTATTGTCCAGAAGTCCTGACTTGGCGCCAGAGCTTCTTGACGCTCTGATCGCTCGACTTAAAACATCTGAGTTTGATGTCGCCGCAATCGTTACAGATTCGCAAAAAAAGCCCAAATAACTGCCTGTTTCCGCTTCGTTTTGGAAAATTATCCACCAACTTGGGGCGCTCCAAGACCGCTTGGTTGGCCGTCACTGTGATCACTAAAGAATAATTGCGTTACGCCGATCTTCACTTGGATCATTTTGGAGGCGTTCCTATGAAGTGGGCCGGCCTAACATTATTCGTATTGATATTCCCTCTGACGGTTTGGATTTTCCAGGGATATAGCTTGGTGCGTAATACTCAGCAGAAAACCACGCCAACTACCGCAATCTCGAAGCCTCAAAAATCCCAGGAAAAGAAACCTTCCACGGCCAAGACTCTCGAGATCGACCTAGCTGAGGCATCGTCCACGACCATGCGAAAGATTAAAGATATTGATAACAAAATTGACGCGGCTAAAACCGAACTGCAACAGACTCAGGCCGCTCGTCAGACCGTCATCCGAGATTTGATTAAAATTCAGGCAAAAATCGACTCCCTGGTAAAAGCTGATCCTCAGCTCTAGTTGGATAGCAAGACGAACGCCTAGGTAGAGAGCCCACCTAGGGAAGGTCGTCGCTGTGAACTTGTAATTAATCGGGCAAATTGCTAGTTTTATTGTCCGTTTTTCCCCATTTGCGGCGGACTGCAAGCCCGGAGGCTCATCTTGACTCAATACGTTTTTAACATGGTCAATCTTCGTAAGGTCTACGGCACAAAAGAAGTGCTCAAAGGCATTTATTTGTCATTTCTGCCCGGTGCAAAAATCGGAGTCCTGGGTCTAAATGGGTCCGGTAAATCAACACTGCTAAAAATCATGGCTGGGGTTGATAAGAATTTTCAAGGTGAGGCATTTCCAGCTCCAGGGCTAAAAATTGGATATCTAGCTCAAGAGCCAGAACTCGATAAGTCAAAGACTGTGCTGGGCAACGTGGAAATGGCTGTAGCAGACCAAAAAGCTCTTTTGAAGAAATTTGAAGATCTATCCATGAAGCTTTGCGAGCCCCTTTCCGACGATGAAATGAACAAAGTCATCGATGAGCAAGGCAAAGTACAGGCCGAAATTGACGCCAAAAATCTGTGGGAACTGGATCGACACCTGGAAATCGCCATGGATGCCCTCAGACTCCCTCCCCCTGATGCTGATGTCAGCGTCTTGAGCGGAGGAGAAAAAAGACGAGTCGCCTTATGTCGCTTGCTACTAGAAAAGCCGGATATGCTCATACTTGACGAACCAACTAACCACTTGGACGCCGAGAGTGTCGCCTGGCTGGAAAGGTTTCTTCACGACTATCCGGGAACAGTCGTTGCCGTAACTCACGATAGGTACTTCCTAGACAACGTCGCAGGATGGATCCTTGAACTTGATCGCGGTTCGGGCATCCCTTGGCAAGGCAATTACTCGAGCTGGCTTGATCAAAAACAAAAGCGTCTCGCAGTGGAAGAGAAGCAAGAATCTGCAAAAAGAAAAGCTCTGGCAAAAGAACTTGAGTGGGTGAGACAATCCGCGAAAGCTCGTCAAGCCAAAAGCAAGGCTCGTCTCGCCGCATACGAGCAGATGGCAGCCCAAGAGGCCGAAACTTATGAGACGATCAACGAAATCAAAATGCCACCCGCACCACGCCTGGGTGATTTGGTTGTGGAAGCTAAAAACATTACCAAAGCATTTGGCGATAAACTGCTATTTGAAAAGCTTAACTTCAATTTCCCCAAAGGCGCCATCGTCGGCATCATCGGCCCCAACGGCGCCGGTAAGTCCACTCTCTTCAAAATGATTGCAGGCGTAGAAAAACCCGACTCCGGCGAGCTTCGCATCGGCGACACTGTGAAAACTGCATACGTTGATCAGACAAGGGATACTCTAGAAGGCGAAAAAACTGTATTTGATGACGTTTCCGAAGGTGAAGAAGTGTTCGAATGGGGACGACAAAAAATTCAGGCTCGATCCTACGTCGCTAGTTTTGGCTTCAAGGGCACAGACCAGAATAAAAAAGTGGGATGGCTGTCTGGGGGCGAGCGTAATCGCTTGAACCTCGCAAAGTGTATAAAGCGCGGAGGTAACCTCTTGCTCCTCGATGAGCCGACGAATGACTTGGATGTTGATACGCTGCGGGCTCTTGAAGATTCCATACTCAATTTCTCTGGATGTGTTTGTGTTATCAGTCACGACAGGTGGTTCTTAGATCGAATAGCTACACACATTCTTGCCTTTGAGGGCGATTCGCAGGTCGTATGGTTCGAGGGCAACTATCAAGACTATGAGGCTGATCGGAAAAGACGATTGGGTATTGCTGCCGATCAACCGCACCGAATCAAGTTTAAGCCTCTGACTCGTAACTAAACTTCTAAAGAGTTGACATGAGCTCAAGTCAAGATCCTAAAAAATCAGCTAAACCCGTTACTGTTGGGCCCAATCAGCTCATGATGCGACGCATATTAAAAAATGGCGATTATTTTACCTGTGGTATTTGCCGATCAAACCACAGCTCCCAGGCTTATGCGATGAGTTGTTTACAGACCTGCTGGAGACTACTGCTAGAACGCGCCCCATGGGTCGTCGACGTTCGAAGTATCGGCAAGCAGCCATATGCCTGTAACTACTGTCAACGTGGCTACTCGACCGTTGAGCAGGCTCACGCCTGTGCGCAGGACTGCCTCACAAAAATCATGAAGTCGAGCTCTGCGGTGATTTCAAGTCCAAACGTCAAAGTCAATCGACCGGTGACCAAGCCAAACACCAAGGCTTCTATTAAACTTGCTTTTAAAAACCTCATTGCCCGCAGAAAACTTGCCGATGCTACCGTTGAAGCAAGGCTCGAAAACGAAAAGCTAAAACAAAACCCGAAAGCTGCGGCTCCAGATGTTCAAAATCAAGCTCCTGAATACCAATGCGAGACCTGTAAAAAGCCTTACGCAACCAAAGAAAAAGCCGACGAATGCCTAGCATCACATGCCCAGAATCCGGTCGCAAAAACATAGAACAACGGTAATTACGTCTCAGAGTTCTCAGATGCGTCTATAATCGTAGCCGCCACAAGATCGCCGCTAACGTTAAGAACCGTTCGGCACATGTCCAGGAACCGATCAACACCCAAAACAATACCTATTCCTTCCGCTGGTATACCGACCGACTGAAGAACAAGGACGATTAGTGGAAGACTGCCACCAGGCACACCAGCGGTTCCAACTCCCGCCATGACTGACATGAGCATGACGGTGATCTGTTGTGAAGCCGTTAGATCAACATTAAAAACCTGCGCAAGAAAGAGGACGGTGACTCCCTCAAAAAGAGCCGTGCCATTTTGGTTGGCTGTGGCACCTACAGTTAAAACAAAACTTGAAACTTTTTTACTTAAACGCAGTTTCTGCTCGGCAACTCGCAGAGAGACTGGCAGCGTCACATTACTAGAAGCCGTCGAGAATGCGGTAACAATAACCTCACGGATATCAATAACGAAGGACCAAACACTTTTCTTCGCAAAAATAGCTAGCAGAACTCCAAATACAATAAACTGCTGGATACTAAGGCCCAAAATAACAACGAAAACATACTTGCCTAGACTTAAAAGTAATCCCCAACCAAAACGACTGCACAGTGAAAACGTTAACGCTCCAACAGCTACCGGAGCAAGCTTCATCGCAAAGTCTACAATTTTCATGGATACGTCCCTGAGACTTTCCATGACGCGCACAAGAGGGTCACCGGACCGACCACCACGAACAGATAAAAGTGCGGCTCCAAATATCAGAGCAAAGACCATCAAAGAGAGCATCTCGCCCTCCAAAGCCTTGGTGGCGGCTTCAACCGGGTTTCGCGGGATCAGCTCGACCAGACTTTGAATCCAAGGCTTTGCACGACCGGCATTGGACATGATTTCTTCTTTTTGCGGCAACGCCGTCATACC
>JBEIGW010000229.1:0-4646 GCA_040381655.1 Deltaproteobacteria bacterium | reverse complement strand
GGTAAAAAATAAAGACGCCTAATCTAAAATTAAATCACAGAATTATGATTTCAAAAACAGTAATGTTAACAAATGAAATCCATCCCATCCCACCACATCAAGTATCGATCACCTCAGGAATTCGCCATTATATACAAGATAGAGCTGACTATCTAAACTAAGCTTGGATGCTATGCTTGCTTTTCTCATAACTTAAGTAAAAATGATCCGCTGTCGATATTGATGTAAAATAGATGATCAACAAGAAAAAATTGCAATTTTTTGTAGGACTTACACCTGATGAGGCTGCGATTGAGCTTAAGACACTCTCGTCGAAGATTTTATCGCATCAGACTCCAGTCACAACCCTTCCAAACCCAGACGAAATTCCTTATGATCCTATCTGGACCAAAGACGCCCTTACAGCACAGAAAGATGAGCTTCACGATCGCTTCCCTGATGCTAAAGTAGACCTCGTTGTCCTTCCAAACAGGAATACTCAAAGGCTCTCCGTGTCGGAACTCACCGACATTATCGAACCACAAAAAAATAATGTATCACAAAAATTATTTGAGCCTACGGAACACCCGACGCAAAATATTGCGCGACCCTCTCTTTCCATAGGAACAGAGTTAAATCCTCCTGATGAATTCCCAACCACCATCAACATAGCTCTGGAACGCGCCGCAAATGGGACCAGAGAACTCATCTCTATAGCTAAAAACACGAACCGCATTTCCTACAGCGATTTACTACATCAGGCATTATCTATTCTTGGAGGGTTACAACAAGCCGGCATAAAGCGTCGTGAAATTATTCTTGTAGACATGCGCGACGCGCCACTTGGAATAGCTGGTCTTTTCGCCTGTATGCTTGGCGACTTTATCCCAACGCCTGTGATACTTCCCGAAGCTGTTGATAGTGAAATTCAACGTGATCGGCTGGCAGGCGCAGTGGATTTGCTTCATCCCGCGGCGATCCTCACAGCGCATCCCTTAGCCGATCTAAATTTTAGCCTGCCTGAGGTTCTATTTCTTACAAAACTTTCAAATTATCCTGTCGGCGTTAGTTGCGGGGACATCAATCCATCCCAAACGGCTTTGATCATTCTAACATCAGGAAGCACCGGGTCGGCCAAAGGCGTTCATCAATCCCACACATCCTTACTAGAAATGGTCTGGGGATATTTGATTTGCGGTCACGGCGTTGGCCCAAAAGACCTCATGATGAACTGGATGCCGCTGGATCATGTTGGCTCACTCGCCTTCGCATTGATTGCCTCAATCACTGCAGGCATTTCTTTTGTGCAGGTAGAAACTGCCCTGATCATGGGTAGCCCCGAAAGATGGGTAGAAATCGCTTCAGAATGGAAGGCAACAATTACCTGGTTCCCAAATTTCGCCTTTCGTCTTTTGGCCGAGCACGCACCTTCTTCAGGCTCGCTTGAGTCGCTACGCAGGATCGTGAGCGGCGGAGAAGCTGTACAAGCTGAGGACACGGCTTTGTTCATTGAACGCCTTGCTCCGCTTGGACTGAAGACCACAGGAGTCATTGCACCATCTTTTGGGATGTCAGAGACTTGCTCGGGCCTGTGCTTCAGCCTGAACGAACTTGAAATTGGCACGTACGCATGTCTGGGTCGACCGACGCCAAATAGCGCTATACGTATTGTTGATGAAAACTTAAATATCTTGCCTGAGGGGAAAATTGGACATTTTCAGGTTGGTGGAAAACAGTTGCTACTACGTTATCATGGCGAAGTTGACTCCCCGTTTACTACTGATGGCTGGTTTCAAACAGGCGATCTGGGGTTCATAGTTGATGGCGCACTTTATTTGACCGGTCGCGCCAAAGATGTGCTCAACATCAATGGTCAAAAATATTTCCCACAAGATATTGAGAATGCTGCACGGTCGACTCCAGGAGTAGATCCTGCTTGTCTTGTGGCTTTACCTCACAAAGGCGCTGGAACTGCTAGCGAGTCTCTCGTCATTCTTTTTGCACCCAAGCTCCCTGCTTCAGAGGCAGACGATCTGGTCATTAAAACACTCAGCGAAGGAATTCGGGCAGCAGTACGTGACAAAATTAATCTTCCTGTTCAACATTGCCTGCCCTTCGCTTCTGAAGACATACCTCGTACAAGCATTGGTAAGATCAACCGTACAACAATGACCTCCATGCTATTAGCTGGAGAACTTGATCCTATAATCCGGCGCATGTCTCGTCTCGAAGGCCTGAGCCCAACGATTAGCGTTGGTCTTCATCGCGTGGTTTCCTGTTCAGTTGAAAACTCACTCCCAAGACTGGAAACTATTCTACGCATCCAACTCAATTCTGATGGCCGCGTAAAAGTCATAAGCAATCCTCGTTTAGGCATTCCGCCAAATCCTATCAGCGGTCTAATCAGTCGCTATAGCGCCACTTCGCAAACCCCTTATTCGCTAATTTTATCTATTGCTAAAATAATACTCGAGCTTGCTCCTACAGAAATACCAGACCGGATCCAATTCATGATCCAGGATTTTTCTGAAGAAGCTGCAGCTCCGCTTATTGGCCTCATCCGCTCCCTCAGACTCACGCAACAACAAAATTGGCAAGTAATCACCTGCTCTTCGAAAGAAGACTGCAATCTGGATATGCTTCCGCAATCCTCATTTGCACGCTTGCTGAACAAGACGAGCGAGACAGACAAACTCCAGAGACTTGTTGATTTACCGCCCCAATCCGCCCACCAGGACGGTTTCTGGATCATCTTTGGCGGCCTTGGCGGCATCGGGCGTAACATAGCCAAGAAACTTGACATGGGAGGCTTGAGCATCATCTGCATCGGCCGCACGCCGGAGGCAGATCTAACCCAACAGCAGCGAGAATACCTCCAAGGCCTCTCTCATGGAGCTTATTATGAAGGAGACCTATGCGAGATAGAAACTCTGCCCGTTGTCGTCACGTTCGGTAAAAGTTTATTTTCTAAACCACTCGCCGGAATTATTCTGGCTGCTGGATCCGGATACCCGATCCATCTCGATCAAGAAACAGAAGAAACTTACGGCTCAATTTCAGCGCCACTGCTTGCTGGGATTGACGCAGCGCTTAAAATAACGACTGATCATCCTGGCGCCTCAGTAACAATTGTCGGATCGGTAGTCGGCTTTCTCGGCGGCAGGGTACACGGATATGCCGCAGCTCATGCCGCCTTATTTGTCGCCGCAAGAAAGGCAATACAGGAAGGTTATCCGCTTTCCTACATTGGTTTTAGCGCTTGGGCAGAGACAGGCCTAAGCCTCGGGACAACTAGCGAAGCCTTGCTTGCAAGAGACGGGCTTCAATTCATCTGCGCTGAAACTGGAGCCCTGCTCGTTGACGCCGTAAGAAGGCGTCCAGGGATGTTATGTTTCGCAGGAATTGATGACATGCATCCTGCCATAGCGCCATTAGTAAATGAAAAAAGCCAACCACTTGTTCGTGTGGCGGCAGCGATGAAGACACTGAACTATCCCGGCGCAATTGAGGCAATCGATGCTTTGGGACGCAGAGTGCTCATTGCAGCTCGTACCTTGATTGCGTCGGATCAGCAACTCAATCCCGATGTTTTATGGGAGCGAAGCTTAGCTCTCCACCCATCCGACCTGCAGCCAGAGGGCCCCATCGAAAGAGTGGTTGCTTATCAATTTAGAATTATACTTGGACTTGAAAAAATTTCCCGAGACGATGACTTCTTCGGGCGTGGCGGAACATCTATTACTGCCGCGCGCCTTGCTAATACACTGTCCCGTCTCTTTTTTATCGACGTAAGCATAAGCTTTATCTTCCAAAGCCCGACACCTCGTAAACTCGCCACCGATTTAGTCGCGCGTGAAATCGAACCGGGCATTACTGAAGCTGTGGCAGAACAGATCGAATTAATATTGAGCGAAACACCGACCGAGATAAATAAATCGTGACCAAGCCCAACCTTCCCGAAAACATGGAAGAGCGTCTTCTAAGCGCCTTACGTCAACGTGGTTTCAACGCAGCATCCACGATTGGCATCGCTCAGAAAAACGAACTAGGACCCTACCTCGCCCTACCAGCTGCACGCAGATTCTGGCTCGAAGAAGAGTTGGACCACACCCTGGGCATAAATATCCTATCCTGCCTGATCCAACTCCCTCATTCAGCTACCATCGATGAAGTAAATGCCGGTCTTTCCGACCTTACACAAAGTCTCGAGACTCTTCGGACTATATTTTACTGGCAAGACGATAACGTTGTCGCAGAGCCTCTTCTATCAATACAACCAACGGTAGTAATCACTCAGCACGAAGAAAATATCCGCGACCACGCGATCAAAAATCTTCAATCGCTGCAGATCTGTGCGCCGAAACCACCCTGGCGCGTAATCGCACAAGTTGAAGATGGCTATATAAAAACGATCATGTTCCAAACGCACCATGCCCTCATGGACTGGTCAGCGATCAATATATTTATCTCGCATTTGTGGGACCGCCTTTGCAATAGTAACAACAGTAATCATCATGCAGCACTGTCGCCATCGAACGCGAACCCAAGTGATGCAGGGCGTTGGTGGACTAAACGCCAATCTGACTCAGACCAAGATGCCAACTATTGGCGAAAGCGGCTCCAACGCCTTCCTCAACCACCCAGGCTCATAGCCCAGTCGAAGGCTC
>JBEIGW010000228.1:0-4674 GCA_040381655.1 Deltaproteobacteria bacterium | reverse complement strand
GTAGGCCCAGGCATCAAGAACCTCTTCGCGGTCTTTGTCGTCATCCATCGTGTTGAACGTAACAAGCAGCTGTTTAACAGCCATTGGTGTGACTCTGCGATCGTCGTATTCGGTCGTCAGCGACAATCGTGCTACGTCGTTGTCTCTCAAGTAGCGCAATTGATAGCTGATGGGAACTCCGGGAGATGCGGGGGAGTAATCGGCACCATCGCGAAGCAATTCTTCAATTCCTGCCACTTTGTCACCCGTTAACACATTCACGGCACTACTTCCGGACCCACCAAGAACGAGAACTCGGATATCACTGTCCTGAATTATGCGCTGGCGTTCTGCCGCCACGTTGGCATCTCCATTGACAATTCCAATTTTAAACGATGACTCTACGGCGGCCTTCAATCGCGAGCTTTCCTCATTCGATGAAATCAGGAAGTAGAGACTACGTCCGTAAGTAACGGTCGACACATACACCGGAGGGTTTGAGCGTACTTTGCCGTTCTTTGGACTCATGTACAAGGCCGCGTCGTCAACCGAGACGTTATCAGTAAAAAAAGCTTCAGGAGCCGAGGGTGGACTGAACGAAGCGCTATAGTAGGCCTGTGTCAGTCTCACAATCATGTTGCTGGATTTGATTGATTGCTCAGCAGAAATACTTGCTTTTGCACTTGCAGATAGCCATTTTGCCGAAACCCCCATCTGCAAAAGTCCCTGATCGACACTTGAATAGGTGGCGCTTTCATAGGAGATCAATGCACCCGAATGAATGGGGAGCTTTTGCGTTACAATATCCATAACGGCTTTTTGCAGCGTCGCATTTGTAGGATTTTCAATGCTTCGACTATATTCTGCAGATGAGCCTTCCATGGTTAGGTTTTTAACTGTGACAGTTCCGGGTTTGCGGGAAAGAGCGATCGGCGCTAAAACACCTGATTCAATAGATCTGCCCTGAACGATCGAACCAGCCCACAGTACATCGGCGTTTGGGTCAAATGCGGCAACAGATTCGAAAGAACGCGTGATTGATTTTTTCTGAATTGTGATACGACTTGGGATTCCACCGACTTCACCGATCGTCGTCGACTCAGCGCCGACGGCAGGATTCTTGTCCTCGGGGATGTCGACTTTTTCAATGCCTTGAATAAAACGTCTTAGCTCTGCTCGAGTCGGGCTGAGGTAAAGAGTTCTATCAGAACCCGCGAGCTCCACCCAGTGACCACTGCCGTTTCCGCATGCTTGCATCATCGGCAGTGAGGCGACGATCAAGCTGAACAACAACAACTGTTTCATGAACAAAAATCTCCCGTACAAAAAGACCATGTTTGGTGTCTGAAGGGGCCTACCGCCATGGTAGACCTCCCACTCTTATTTTTAAGGCATTTTAATGCAACTAACAATAATTTTTAATAAAATGGCCGGCCAACCAATAGAATTTCGCATGATTTTAAGGGGTATCGCCCGATCTTTTTCATCCCGTCACCAGGGCTCCGGGGTCGTCATGACTCAGGGTTTTATAAGCCAATTTGATGAGATCTGAGTTTAGCCGCCTGGACGTTTTCCGTCCTGAAGAGACCGCTGCTTTTCGCAGGTTTTCATTAGAATTCTTTGCTCACGATCTGGCATCGTAAAGTTATCCATTTCGTCAGTTTCGTCTTTTGGTCCACGTCCTTTATTGTTCAAAATTTTGCCGTAGAAGTATAACTGACGATGAATTTCCTGGATCATGGCGCAAGTCAGCTCAAATTTATCTTTCGAGTCGAGCATACTTTGCCAAGCTTCATACTCAATGCCAGCCTCATAAGATCTATCGCCAAGAATCCTAGCCTGAGGGCCCATTACGACAGCCCTGATATACATAGATTGTCTTGTGTGCAGATTCTCGTGCTCGATAATTGACGCTAGCCAGCCAGGATGCGGCATTCCGAGATATTCAAATGCCCCTTGGTAGAGAACAATTCTGTTTGTGTAGGGGTAAGTCACTGCCCGATTTCGATTGTCGTCAGACTTACTAATTTTAATATGATCACATTTAAGCGCAAACTTATCACAAGAAAATTTTAAAGCATCTTTGAGGTTTCCAGAGTTGACCAACTTCGTGAATTGATCATCAAAGCCTCTTTGGTCGCGGAATATAGATTTTTTATCGGATGCGAGATCGCTCGCGTTTTGATTGGAATGCTTACAAGCAGTCGCACTACAAGTTGCCAGGGCGAGGGCAATGAGCGATGTCGTGGCACTATCGATTAATTTTTTAACGATCATTCAAGGATTTCCTCCGTCAGATTTTTTGTCGTGCAGCGTAATAATAAAACGGAAGCCCGCTTAAAATAATACCGGCACCAATCAGACAGGCGGTAGGATTTGACATAATAGCTTGGGTCATAAGCCAAAGAGAGCTCCCGATAAACAGAATGGGCACCAGTGGATACAGTTTGATTTTATAACCCTGAAAATCACCATCCATCTTTCTCAGACGAAAAAGACCGAAAGCAGCCACAGCGTACCAAATCCAAGACGAGAAGACGACGTAGTCTGTGAGCTGATCAAACGTACCACTGGCAGCGAGTGCAACGGCTGTCATCCCTTGAATCACTAGGGCGCGAACGGGAACATGGGTCGATGGGTTCACCGCCGCTAGCCAGGTAGGAAATACTCCGTCTTTAGCCATAGCCCAAGGTACTCGCGCACTTGTAAGAATCGAACCGTTCATAGCGCCAATCGCCGACATGACAAATGCAAATGACACAAACCCTACGCCCAAGGCACCCAGAAATGGCATCACTGCTTTGGTGGCAACTGGCATAGCGTCAGGAAACTTCGTGCTGTAGCTTGATGTGATGTCGTCAAAGTGGACTCCGTAGAACCACGCAAAATTTGCAAAAATGTACATGACGGTGACGATGGCAAGACCTGTGATGAGAGCTCTCGGCACGTTTTTTTGGCCATCTTTGATTTCGGCGGCTGCCATCGGCATATTATTCCAGCCATCAAAAGCCCAAAGAGCTGCAAGAACGCTAGCGCCGAATGACGGTGTGACGAGTGTTGACCAATCATATGGGGGTCCCGCCGAAAAATGACTCCAGCTACCTGACGGTGAAAGCGTAAACACGCCAAGTGCGATCAAAAGTATAAGTCCAATTTTAAGGGCTGTAAGAACAACTTGGACTCGCCCACCAAACGCCACGTTAAAGCAGTTCAGAGTTGTAAAAATCACGACGAGAGCAACGGCTACTGTTGATCTGCCACCTAGCATATCCACGTTTATAAATCCTGATGCAAAGGTAGCAGCTCCCACCGCGTATGCTGAGATGGCGGATGGAGAGCCAATCCAAAATCTTGTCCAGCCGTAGAGAAAGGCAACCGTTGGCGAGCAACCTTCCCGAATAAACACGTACTCACCGCCTGAGCGCGGCAGTCTAGACCCTAATTCGGCGTAACAGAGGGCCCCCAATAGGGATAAAAACGCCGCCACCACCCAAGCGAGGATCACTGCGACGACGCTTCCAGCTTGCTGGGCCATAATGGCTGCTTTAATAAAGATGCCGGTCCCGATGATAGTGCCAACCACCAGTGAAACGGCGTCTTTAAAGCCTAGGCCTGCATATAACTCAGGCTCTGACTTCAATTGGCTCATGGGAGGCCTCACTTCTGGGGGTTAGTTCATAGGGGGTATTTCAGATTTTGCTAACCAGTTAATTTTAGGCTGTTATTTGACTCGTTGACAACCCCCCGAGATTATTCTAATTACTTACCCTTCCCGACGGCGAGGTAGCTCAGATGGTTAGAGCGGTGGATTCATAACCCACAGGTCGGGGGTTCGACTCCCCCCTTCGCCACCATGTTTCACCCGCAGGGTGGCTTTTGCTGCGTAAATTAACTGACAAAGATTTTAAAGTGATGCCTTGGAAAAACGGCAAAGGCACCACGACAGAGCTATATCGAATTGATGTTGGCTCTGAAATGGCGTTTCGTGTGTCCACGGCAAAAGTCGAGCATTCGGGTCCGTTTAGTGATTTCTCAGGTTACGATAGAACGCTAGTTAATCTTGGTCCAAGCAACATGCAATTAGCGATTGACGGTCAGGATGCAAGAACCTTAGCCGCATTGGAGCATATTCATTTTGATGGTGGTGCAAAAGCTCACTGCGAGGTCCGTTCGCCGTGTGACGATCTGAATGTCTTTTGTAGGAAAGACCAGTTTTTTGCGTCGACGATTGTGCGCCGTCTCAAAAAACCTGAGTTTATTCCATTGTTAGCCAATTCCGGCTGGTTTTTATTTGTTGTCTCTGGAAGGCTTTGTGCCCATGGCCCACAGGGCAGGGAGATTTTGCTCGGTCCGAGAGAGGTGCTAATTCAAGATCTTGGTGGCGCCACCGGGCAGGATCGATTAATGTTAGCTAGTGCATCGGAAGACGTTTGCGCGCTGATTGCCGTGTCTTTTAGGCAATCATAAATTCTAGGAGGATATTGTGAGACAATTAGTTGCGCTGATCTTGATTAGTTTGACTAGTTTTTCGAGTTTTCAATTGCAAGCTGCAGACGAGCCAACTGGTCAAGCGTGCATGTATCAACAGTATCTTTTCTGTATCGAAGGATGGTCAGCCAATGGAAACGCCGACTGCGAAAAAGACGGCGGTGTTGTCTTGGATGAATGTCCAACAGAAAATCGAATCGCAACCTG
>JBEIGW010000227.1:0-4675 GCA_040381655.1 Deltaproteobacteria bacterium | reverse complement strand
GGTATGGTTTTGCGACGGATTTATTTGATCACTCTAATTTGTTTGTCCGTCGCAGACATTTCTTTTTTCGCCGAAAATTCAGTTGCTGAAATAGTTATAGGTGACGTGCCGCTCAGTGCAAATTCAAACATTAGTCTGGGGCGTCCCACCACAGTGACAGGCAACCAAATTATCATTAGTCGCCCACAATATGTTATTAGTTGGAATGTGGAGACTAGGTCACCCGAATGGGTTTCTTGGGCTCTAAAACCAGAGAGTCTCGGCGACGCATCGAGATCAAACACGTTTCATCTCGATAAGGAATTAGACGTAGTGCTTCGCGATCAAAATCGCAGGTCGGTTTCACCAAATGACTATAGAGGTACCTGTATTGACCGTGGTCATCAGGTGCCGAGTGCTGATCGTACTGCATCGGAGGCTGATAATCAGTCTACGTTTTTTATGAGTAATGTTACGCCGCAGTCAGCTTTTTTGAATCGTAACCTATGGGTGAGTCTTGAGCGCTTTATCAGGCGCAGGATTTTAGCGCGTAGCGAGCGCGCCTATTTAATAACCGGATCAATTTATAATTCCGAAAGCCAAACCATCGGTCCCAATCAAGATATCAAAGTACCAAAGTCGAATTTTAAGGTTGTCGTTTTTGCTGAAGGTGATGGTCGTATCGGCTATGGATCCAAGTCTAGGTTCATGGCCATCAACCTGCCCAACGTGACGAGCCGCGGCACAAACCCTGTGACCGATTATCGGCAGGCGTGTATCGATGCTGGGAAGGCAGACAAAACACAGGAGACCAACTTGCAGGCGATCTGGCGGCCGTACCTTGTAGATATAGCTGCTGTTGAGTCGTTGGGTGGGCTTTCTTTCGAATTTTTACGATCAATCCATCAAATGACTCCGCAGGAAGTTGATGAATTGATCGCAGAAGATACTCAGACGCTTAGAGGATCGTCAGTGTTTATGGGGCAAACTTTTTGGGCACAACCACCGCAAATCGTCCCTTGGCCGAAACAGCTTTGATATAGGCGTAGTCCATCCTGTAAAATCCATCAGTCGAGGAATTGACGTCGATACCATCTTCGGTTGTTGATGAATTGGCACCCCAGCTGTTTTTCAATTTCAAGTACTGAAGCTCGTCAGCAGATTTTGAAACCTCTCGCTTAAGGACTGATGGCGAAATTTCTCCCTCTGCGCCACCACGATTCACGAAGTCGGTAGCAATAACGGCGTGATTACCGTTTAGGGAAATCACTTCAGGTGTAACTTCAGGATTGGTATCTAGCTCTCGGATCTCGAAATCCTTAGCGCTAAAAACACCATTCTTAAGATTTTTCATAGATACACCAAAACTTACTGGCACGCTGAAACCAGCAGCCATCGCTTTTTTGGTTGCTTGAATAATGGTACGACTGTCGGCCGCTGATTTCGCCTGTAAGAGTTTATAGTCTCTACTCTGAAATTTTAGGTAATTTTTTGCGAATTCCTGCGGCGTGTAATGCGTCCCCTCAAACATAAATTTAGACGGTGGAGATTCAGGAAATGCGCCATCTACAGTCATAACCTTGTCGAGAGCTGTGTTTGATATGGGCTCGTCACTATTCAAAAAGGCTAGGTAAGGCTCTATCATGGCGCGTTTAAGTGCGTTGACTTCCGCGCGCGATTTGAACTTGAGGCTCCACGTGCTCTCGGGGACTAGGCCGTACCGATCAATGAGTTCCATCGCATCGTCAACAGGGGACGATTCATGGCTTCGGACGAACCAGCCTTCTAAACTTTTATCCTCCAACCACTTTCGGATTTCATCGGCTGGTATGTCTGCTGCCCGGTATTTTTTTGCGACAGCAGCCATTTCGTAACGCATGCGCATATAGCCCAGTGCTTCTTCGCTGAGGTCAATTTCCTCGCCTGTATCCAACTTGTGGTTAGACTCAATGAGAGCCAAAGTTGCGTAAGACCAACAAAAACCAATGGCGTACTGGTTTTTCACAGGAGTCTGAGGAATATCAACCGCGGTCGTTGACGACGTTGATGGATGTAGCGACGTGTCATTTCTACAAGAGTTCATTGAGAGAGCTATTGCTACCAGCGATGTAGCAAGAGCAAACGAACGGAATAACAGAGCCCGTCGGGGTAACGTTAATGTGTTCATAAGAGAGTCCCTTCTTCAGCAACAACAAGATACAGCCACAGCATTCAACCAGGTTCCGGTCGGCGACAGCCCTGCGCGCGATTCCGTGAACAAGATCTATGGACTAGCTAAAGTCTTTTATAAGTTAAACTTATCGAATTTTGTCTCCTGATGAATCGTTGTTAATAGGGAATCTAAAGCTCCCATTAAATAATAGGATAAACTATTAATTTAATAAATCAATTTAAAAATATTAAAAACTTATAAGACGTGAGATTGAAAAGATTTTTTGACCGGCTGGCCAGTTGGGCTTTGGTGTGATCGGAGTTTTAGTCGCCCCAAAACGGCTACATGTGATAAAACCCGCGCCTATTAGGGTGTTGCAGGATTGTATAGGCTATCGCCGTTGATTCGGATTGAAATAGAGAGAGGCAGTGTCACATATGAGCTATCGGTGGTCTGACCAAGACCTGAAAGACATGGAAATCCGTCCGATTGAAATGTCCGAGACAATTCCATCGCGGTGGTTCACATCTCCTGAAATGAACGAGATTGATAGGGAGAGCCTGCTCGCATCGTCTTGGTTGTATGTTGGTCATGAAAGTCAGATTTCCAAGCGAGGCGACTATCTCGTCGAGCAGCTCATCGGTAGGCCTTTGCTTATTGTTAGAAATCTGTCAGATGAGATCGTCTGCCTGGCTAACGTCTGCCGGCATCGAGGCGGCCCGCTAGCCACGCACTCTGGATCGTCTAGGGTCTTGCGATGCGCTTATCATGCATGGACTTACAATCTTGATGGTCATTTGATGGGAGCTCCAAAATTTGAAGGCGCTCGCAATTTTGATCCCTCCTCATGTGCGTTACCGAGATACCGCATTGAGAGCTACTCCGGTTTTCTCTTTGTAAATTTATCCGGCGACGCACCGTCGCTTAGTGCGCATTTATCTGGTATTGCTGAAACCATTCAGCCCATCGATATGACCGAGATGCGATTTCAAAGGCGAGTGGTTTATGAAGTTAAGTCGAATTGGAAAGTATACGTCGATAATTATATGGAAGGGTATCACATCCACAGTGTTCACCCTAAACTCGCCAAAATACTTGATGTTAAAGGCTATAAGACTTCGATTGCAGGGAATAAAGTGCTGCAGTACGGACCTCTTGCTGGCGACGACAATCCTTACCACACCGGTGGGGCTGCTTATTACTACCAGGTTTTCCCGAACCTGATGCTCAACATCATGCCTGGACGAGTTCAGGTGAACAGTATTTTACCGATTGATGCTGATCGATGTTTGACCGTGTTTGATCTTTATCTGAATGAAAAAGACCCGGAGAAGCTTGCGCATAGGGTTCGTGATGATATCGAGCTGTCAGACATTGTGCAGAAAGAGGATATTGAAATATGCGAACGAGTTCAAATAGGTCTTAAGAGCGGTAGCTACAATAAGGGGCGTATCTGTGTCGAAGAGGAGGCTGGGGTTTGGGCCTTCCAAAACAACCTAAGGGCCGCTTACTTTAAGATTATGCAAGCTAAGAGTTCGATGACCTCGCCTTAAATGCGGCAAGGTTATTTGAGTGCGTCTCATTCATCCATATGGACTCAAAAATCTCGTCCGCCCAACTATGATTTGCTGAAGGTTGGGTAGCAGCCAGGCGGAGCATCTTTTTTTGAGCAGAGACGGCTGAAGGCTCGAGTTCGATTAGAGGAAATATGGCTTTGGATATGTCTTCGTGCGATGCAGACGAAATCAAGCGGTGGACTAGGCCATCCCTATGAGCTGCTTCTGCATCTATAGATTCGGAAAAGTAAAGAAGAGACTGTGCTTTAGATTTACCTAAAAGCTCTACCAGTCGAGAGGCACTGCCATAGCCTGTGGCGAGACCCAACTTTAATTGTTTAAACTCAAAGATACTGCGAACAGTGGCAAATCGAATATCACCGGCCAGCGCGAGCTCCGCCCCACCGCCGATTGCTGCACCGTCAACCACCGTGATCACTGGTACAGGCAAGGTTTCTACCCCCTCGCAAAAGCAGCGCATCGTATGGGCATAGTCACGGCCCTGGGCCTTCTCGCGCAGTTCCCCAAGTTCAGAGAGGTCTCCGCCAGCAATCCAAATCGCCTTATTTGATTTAATGACAGTCTCCGCGGTGATCACGATGGCCCTGATATGGGACTCGAGGCTCTTGCGGGTCATTTCCATTGTTTCTGTGAGTTCGCGCGCAACCGTTGTACCAATGGCATTGAGTCTATCGGGTCTACTTATGTGCCAGTTTTGCCAAAAGAGATTGTCGATGGAATGATTGCTTACTTTTACGGTCATGGGCACCAGTCTTCCACACATTCTCATAATAGTGAACACAAAATTTTCAATTAGGCTAAGGGGTTTTAACCGAGATCTGGTATGATGATCTATAAGTTTACCTACAAAGATGGAGTTCCATAACTATGATCAAAACGTTGTTAGGTTTGGCGCTGATATCAGTCACGTGCACAACAAGCTGTACAAAATGCTCGAGTAAAAGCGGAGGAGATGGCGAGACCAAAG
>JBEIGW010000226.1:0-4699 GCA_040381655.1 Deltaproteobacteria bacterium | reverse complement strand
TCCATCGCGTCCCAGCGAGAGATGCCGCCGTTTTTGTATTCATTCCAGGGGATCTGGTCAGTAGAATTCCACCGGCCGGAGTAGGCCATGGCAGTCAAATTAAAGCCGTTGCCTTGCCCGCCTTGGGAGTAGCGGAGAATTCCGTTCAGCTTGTTGTAGTTGTCTGGGTTGACCCAGGGGCCGTCATAGTGAGATACCTCTAAGGCGTAGAGCAGGTTTCCATCTTTGAATTTTGGTGCATCCGACAGCAGGGTTCTATAAAAGCCGTTTTGCCCCAAGCCGAAGCTCGCAAGGCCGCGGTCAATCTTGTCGGTGTAGTAGATATTGGCAGAGCCTGCATTCGCAAAATCTCCGTCCGCCGCGTAGTAGGGCCCTTTACGATAATGAATGGATGAGATTAGCTCCGGTATCAGCGGATTCAGATCAGCCCAGCCTTGGCCGTGTGCGTGGCTACGTTGGTTGATCGGCATACCATCCAGCGACATTTTGAAATCAATGCCGTGATCAAGATTGAAGCCTCTTAAGAAGTACTGATTGGCCTTACCGTCACCGCTGTGTTGACTGACAATCAGCCCGGGGACCACTTCAAGAACCTCACCTGTACGGGCAACGACACGATTGCGGATCTGGAACTGGCCAGCCACGCCTTCGCTGGCGCTGTCAGCAACACCAATCAAGCTATAGCGCGAGGCAGACACTTCCACCTCAGGCAGGGTTCGTACATCGTCAGCACTGGCCTTGACTGCGTTCATCATCAACAATACGGCCACAACGAGAGGCATCATAGCTATTTGATTACGGTCAGGGTATCTGTTCATTTTTGTAAGAAGCTTTAGTATTATTTCATATCTACATGCTACCGACCATTCTCGTTGTATACAAGGGTGAATCATGCTGCGCGCCGAGCAACATATCCATTTTTGCAGATAATCCAACCAAAATCGCAACTAATTTTTGTAAATTGGAACGATTTGTATAGATCCTTGCGATTCTCAGGTTTAAGAAGTAAACTGAATTTATCTTATCGGACTTTTTCTCCGAGTTTGTTCGATGAGACTTGTACTTTGGGAGTGAGCACGGCCGGACGGGTGGTTCGGCCGTGTGTTTTTTGACTTGAATGGTGAGAGTTACTATGGATCTAGCAAAGATTATCGTTGGGGTTGGGTCCGGCCTATCGGTAGGCATGGCCTCCGCTCACGGATTAACGCCTGTCCACCATCTCGATGAGGTAGCTATGCCTGCAATGACAATCATCGCTGGTATTGCTTTAGTCAAGTCACTGAGCAAAATGACACAGCTAGTAAAAGTCCGGCTAACGCATGCTCCAACGACTTGATTGAATAGCGGGCTCACGTCGGACAGCTAGATTTTTTGAGTTGGCTTCTCGTGTAGCGTACCTCGGGATAATCTAATCCCTTGCTTGCGGTTGCTAGCTCACAGGATCAATTCTTGGGCTTGAGGTGATGGTGTGTATGCGCCAAACGGTAGCCGTGGGTGTGCTTTGTAATTTGTATCTCCGCCGAGATGAGATTGACCGAACCGTGCCTGATCCCTGACATGGCCGTTAGATGGCTCGCAAAGTGTGAGACCTGCTCTGTTTTTCCCTTCAAAAATACGGCTTCCAGACAATTGTCGTGGTCTAAGTGAACGTGCGTGTTGGAAATGACCAAGTCGTGATGATCATGATGCGCATGCGTTATGCGGTCTGCCATCATTTTTTCATGATGGTTATACACGTAACTGACCACCGCCACTGAGTGTTTGGCAGCATTTGACGATTGACGGGAGCGTTCAAGGGCTTGACGAATCAAGTCCCTGACAGCTTCCGATCGGTTGACATAACCTGTACGGGTGACCAGCGTATCAAATTCTGATGCCAGTTCATCGTCTAGCGATATGGTGAATCTTTCCAATTTAAACCTCCGTACGTACCCGCCTTCTATGGCTATGAGCGGGTGTCGACAATATCGTCTTCTCAAATAAGCCAGTTTTACTTATTTTACTCGCCGAGTGTTGACCCATTCAGAACCTCAATAGCTTCGCAGAACCGATCAAAGGTGTTTGATGGATCGCTAAATTCGATAATTCTGGAATTTAGATTAGCGCTTATGTTCGCCTGCACTGGTCAATGCTTTTACGGGAAGATTCAGCTCTTGTGAAAACTTCTTCCCTTTTGCATCTTGAAACGTCAGCGTGACAGACACATTGCTATTGACAGCCAATGGCGCTTTCAAATCCATCAACATAATATGATTGCCGCCAGGCTTGAGCTCGACAGTCTTCCCGATTGGGAGGTCAAGCCCATTAGTCAATGGGGTCATTTTCATGACATCGTTGTCCATCTTCATTTCATGTATTTCGACAATACCAGCGGCAGAACTGCTTCCCGCTACGAGCTTTGCAGACTCCTTGGCTGTGAGCCTCATAAAGGCGCCGGTTGCACGTTGACCTTGAACAGTTGCACGTACCCAGCCATCGGAAACCGTGACAGGTTGGGCTAATGCCGAATGACTGAAAAACACCGCAGTTAGAAAAAAATAGTTTAGTTTCATCACATGCTCCTTGGCTAATAATCAATGAGTTTGTCTCAGCAGAATCTGAATGTCGTGCGCTAGACTGGCCGCATCCATTCCATATTTAGCATAAAGCCGTAAGTGGCCGCGTGCATCATAGATATACGTTCCAGCTGAGTGATCCATCGTGTAAGACGTACGCGACTTACCATCAACCTTTTTAAAGTAAATTTTAAAGTCATCTGCAATTTCTTTGAGTTGGGCCTGTGTGGGTATCAATCCAATAAACGAACTATCAAAAACTCCCATATATGCCCTGAGAACATCCGGCGTATCTCGGTCCGGATCCACAGTCACGAACAAGCCTTGCATCCGCTCTCCTTGCACACCAAGTAGTTGCTTTACCTTCACCAGCTCGCTCAACGAGGTTGGGCATACGTCGGGACAATGGGTATAGCCAAAAAAAAGAACAACTACCTTGCCCTCAAAGTCCTTCAAGCGACGGGGCACACCGTTCTGATCACTGATATTGAAGTCCTTACCGTAGATCGCCCCGGTAATGTCAATTGATTTAAATGCAGTAGCGTTATCGCTGCAACTGGAGACGGCAATTGAAGATATAAGGAGTAGTGCAGTTATCGGAGTCCGCAGGACTTTCTCCGCAATATGGGCTGCAAAGCGGAGCGATAAAGTTTTACTCACGATGGTGGCACACCAGGAGCCGGCGATCAAATTGTGACTTTTGCTCACGAATTTCTTGGATCTAGATTTCTGCGTAGTTGATCAAAGAGCACTTCACGGTCTTTTGCGGTTAGCCATTCGGCAAATTCAATCGTTTGCGTTCTTGTGTGAACTGTCAGCGTAGCATTAGGTAGTGCTTTCTTATCTAGTGCGAAGTAACCTTTATTTAACCTATATTCGCTCAAGACGCCGCTGCGCTCTTGGCGAACAATCCAATGCTGATCATGCAACTCTAGTTCGTCAAAATCACATATGCTTCTTGCATGAATTACAAACGCAGTAACAACTATACCAATTTCGAGAAGCGCAAACGGCAAGACGAGATAAGCACCCATCAGTAAAAAAATAGCGCCGATTATGAACGATGTACTGACGATTATGCCAATCGCGATCATCATCTGATGGGGTGCGAGCGAGCAGTTTTTCTTTAGCTTTATTCTCATGATTAGGCCCTAGCTGCCTGGAATTTTCCCACTCAAAATTTACAGAGATAGAATTTCACCGCACCTGAGACGTTTAAGGCTTTGAACAAAACATTTTTCGTTTGGTGTGTTACGACATTGTCCGTTTTAATCATTAACCGAACTTGCTTCCAGTAGACGTAATAAGATGTGAAAACATCCACATCAAAAGTGCCAAAGTTGCACCAATGTTAAAGTGCGTCAGCATTTTCAATATCTTCATCACGAATTTCATAACCCGTATCTCGCCCAATTTTTCCTCCCAAAGCGCCTCAAAAACAATACCTCAACTTTATTTTGCAGTGTGAAGCGCGGGAGACATAAACAGTTACCCGAAAATCCACATGCAGTACACCACCACCTCACCGAAGTTGCACAAGGTGCTGGGCGTGGAGTCGCCGGTGTTTGACTGAGGCTGCAGCGCGGGAAAGCGCTGTAGCTTCAGTTCGCTTGCTCAATGCGGTCCGTGGTGCCTTTGCTCGCCTAGCTGGAAAGAATCAAATTGCTTGCGTTTGCTAACCGGTAGCTGATTCTCTATTTTCTTAAGATCAGCGATCAGATGTTGGGCTTGTTGATGGCTCAAGCCCGCTTTTTCAAGCACGTTCGTCTGCAATAAGTCTTTACCGCCACAAACCATTATTTCCCATTTGGCCCCCGCTTTTTTCAACAGGGCCCTACCGCCTTTGGATTGCTGGGTCCACGACGCCAAACTATATTCAGATGAAGCTGTCACCGCATCCACGGAAAGTGGTGCATCAGCTTTGTCAAAGATTGATTTCATCGTTTTAGTGATGGCAACACTATCGACCCCGCCAGCAAAAGCACAATTACAGAGCAGAAATAGAGCTGCGGCCATCTTGAAAGACAAAACAGAAGGCTTCATGGTCGTCCTTAGTGTTTATGTTCACCCGGCATAATCTCGAGCACCGGCGCTGGGTATTCGAGTCGCTTGCCTGATCCATCAGGTAATTGACTCCAATCCAT
>JBEIGW010000225.1:0-4708 GCA_040381655.1 Deltaproteobacteria bacterium | reverse complement strand
GGAGGTTTGAGAGCCCATGAATCTTCATGCGTCGTACTATGCCTGTTCAGCTGTTTTATTTCTTTGTGGCTTTTTAGGAGTGAGCAGCGTTCCCTTGATTGAGACCTACTCTCGTAGTGGTGCGGGGTTTTGGAGTGTTGATGGTCGTAATTTCTATCGTGATGCATCTTTCTCAGTGGACGGCATCGATAACGTGCGAACACGCACGGTTATGGTAAGTTACATTCCTGGGTCCTCCTTCTCCAACACCGTTAAAACAAACCCTAACCTTATCGCATACTTTACAGATTTTAAATCTGGTTTAGGCCGGGCGGTTATCGACGGCGTCTCGCCTGAGAGCTTAGATCGCCTCGCTATTGATGCTCACCGCGACATACATGCCTGTGGAGCTCTTGAGATCCTTCAGTTGAACCAGACCATAGCCTCGCTTGGCGATGCCGATTCGCCAAAGATCCCCACATCGGTAAGCTTACCCGGAGTCGACACATTACTGGCTGGAGTATCGAGCGTAAATCTCAAAGCAACGGTCACGACGTTAGAGCAACTGGGTACTAGGTTTCACTCCAACCCGTCAGTGAATGCCACAGGCACAGTCGAGGGGCTCTGGCAACCACTGCTGCCCAGCGGCGCCACACTCACGAAGGAAAGCCACACGGGTTCTATCCAACAAAGTGTGATCGTAAAGATTCCAGGTTCGGATGCGTCTGCAAGCACGGTCATACTTGGCGCCCATCTGGATTCGATAAACTCGCTTGATACATCAATCGCACCCGGCGCAGATGACGATGCCTCTGGAATTGCCGCTCTTACTGAAATTCTTCGGCTAGTAAAATCCTCCGGCGCGACGTTTTCCCGAAATGTAGAGCTCCATGCCTATGCAGCCGAGGAGGTCGGACTAATTGGAAGCAAGGGTCTCGCTGCAGCTGCCCTAGCGAAATCGCAAAAAATCTCTTCTATGCTTCAACTCGACATGATCGGGTATTCTGCTAACGGCACCGACCAAGCTGTTTACATCATAACAACCGACACGAGCCCTGTGCTCGTTCGGCACCTGAAAGATCTTGCATCAAGTTATCTAGCTGGCAACTGGAAGTCTGCCTCACTTCCTGCCGGGTCGTCGGATCATAGGTCTTGGTCCGAGATCGGATTTCATGCCGCATTCGCGTTTGAAAACCCACTAAATTATAGCGCTTATTACCACTCAGCACAGGATAAATCTGAGCATGTTGATTTTGAGCTCGCCACGAAGTTCACAAAACTTGCTCTAGCTTTTCTAGCCCATGAGGCCGGGCTCAAATCTGTGGCTTCAGAGGCATCTAGTAAATGGTCCGATCAGACCGGTACGAAGGATTTCGTCAAGATGGCCGTATCTCGTAGCTCCACCGGTGGCTACCGAATTGCAGCAGCAGTGCTTCAAAGCTTAGGTGCTCAAACGGCTGAGCTTTGTAAGGTCATTTCAGGGCAAGAGCTGGGATGTCAGAGCCTGGTAACAACGGCGGATCTAGCCAAAACTCAAAACGAACGCACTTTTTTTGTCTCAACGGATGATCTGTTACTAGCCACGGGAGATTTATGGCGTTTTCACGTCTATGGGCCATCGGGTAGATTAGTTGCAGTGCGCACAGTAAAATTAAAGAGTGACTGAATAAAATAATATTTTTGATGATTTGACTAAAAGGATGGTGGAATGGCCGACGATAAGGTGAAACCCTCAGAGCAACAGTCTGGCACTCCCGATAATTCGAATCAGAGTCATCCTCACAAGGTTGAGGCTGGTTATATCAATTCCACGGTCTCCTTTGCCAAGCATGACGCGCTCATGCAGGATGTTGTCAAAGAGATGATCGACAAGAAAATATCGTCCGTTTTAGTGGAAGACGATAAAGGCATGATCGTTGGTATTATCACTGAACGAGATATTGTTAGAAAGTTCACTCTTCTTGATCTCGAGGACAAGCTCAAGAGAACGGTAGCCACGATTATGACTAGACCCGTGGAATTTGTTCAGGTCAAAGATGCTCATAAACAAATTGTTAAATTGCACTTGGAAAAGAGGGTTCGTCACTTTCCGGTACTCTTGGCTAAGGAACCCAAAAAAGAAAATCTTGTCGGAATCGTGAGTATTACCGATGTCGCCCGTAACTACATGCTCGATGAGCAGAACAAGGCGAACGGTAAAGTCAGCGCAGGATCGGGAGCAGGATCTAATACGGCTGCTGGAGCAAAGCCCATATTGGGAGTGATGGCATCTAATCGAAATCTGGTGAATACTTATATTGAAATTTTTAAAGGCTTAGGCATCGCTGCAGAGGAGGTCGTTGACCTGCACAAATTCGCGGCGATCCCAGATGCCGATAAACGCACTTTGATCCTTGACATGGACGGGTTTCATGACTCTCAGATTCACGAATTACTGCCAGTTGTGGTCAAATCAAGATTTTTTCTCATATTAACCACCTCAAAACACTCCTTGATCCCGGTTTTTAAGCGCCACATGGACGCCAAACATCAGGAGATCGCCATGAAACCATTGGATTTAAGCTACTTAAGCTGGTTGCTCCAGAAGCGTTGGAGTGCCAAATAGTCCGAGTCGACGGATTAAAAATGATAAAAGGTCCGACTGCAGACTGTTGTAGAAGTGTTGTCCTGCGGGCATAATGTCCGACTATGTCTTTAAAAAAATCGACAATTTCTTCGAATAATCATCGTTCCATATCCGCCGGCAAATGCCTGGTGTCTGAGCTGGCTAGTGAGCTTTTGTCTCATCAGGGGCCTCTGTCTGAGATCTGTGTTGTGCTACCGACCCAGAGGCTCTCCAGGTATCTCATCAGGGAGTTGGTTGTGAGGCAAGGTGGCGCCTGTCTTCTGCCACGCATCGAAACGTGGGAAACTTTCGTGGAGTCTGTATTGGCGCCGTTCAAACGTACAGACACGGTTATGGTGAGTTCTCAGGCTGAGCTTGTCATGGAGTCCGTCATCACCCAAGCTGCCCAAAGCTTGGGTCGAGAGCGTTTGTTCAATGTTAATAAGTCGCACGCCCACGAACTTCTTCACTTCTATTCAGAGCTTCGCCGTGCCGGTCAAGGCGTAGATAGCAAAGACCTCATCAAAGACCGTTTGGACGACCAGTGGCACCATTCAGAAGCCGCCACCACTGTTTTGAGGCATAGAATCGATGATGTATTCGATGTACTCGCTCAGTTTGAGTCGCGCCTACTAAAAAACGGATGGATGACGAGAGCGGCTCTGCGCTCACAGGCCATTATTGAATGTTTAAGCGAAATCAAAAACAGCGGCGATGACCCGCTTAAGCGGCTGATCGGCGACAAGCGCCTACTGATATGCGGTTTGACGTCTCTTCCTAAAATTGAAACAGACTTACTAGGCGCCCTTGCTCGCTCAGATCAGTGTTCTGTGTGGCTGGATGCGCCACTGCAACATTTAAAAAAGGCGCCACTGTTGAGACTACGCTCTGCCGTAGGTCTGACCGATGAGGATGCGCCTAACGTCGCTCTTGGAAAGAATGTAAGAACGATTCATTCGGCAACGGATATAACCCATGAGGCCACAAATAGCCTCAATTGGGCCTTAGATTTGATTCAAAGCGGCGTGGCCCCTCATGATATTGCCATTATTGTCACTGACGAAAACGCTTATGGCCCAGTTTATTCGGCGGTCAAAGAGCATTTTGAAGCCCATTCAAGCAAAATGCTTGGCTATCAGCTGTCTGTAAACCTTCCCCTAGCAAATTCCTGGTCCTCTTCGTCCGTGGCAACCTGGCTAGGGCTTTGTAAGAATTTGGCTAGACAGTTTAACTTGGGAGATTTTGGGCAATACGTTCTCAACCCGATCACCCAACGATTGTTCAATGGTGCCAGCCTAGATTTCATTGAATTTCAGCAACAACTAAAAAACGTACCTGAATATCTAGATCTAGCGGGCGAAAGACTTGCCGCATATCTAACAAAACAATTCGGACCGGACATCTGCGCTTATGCCACGTCATCGTTGAATTGGTGTATGAACCAGCAGCCCATGCTGGTAAAGTCTGCCGACCAGATGGCCGAAAAGCTGCTTCACATGGCGACATCGCAGTTGGTTGATGATTTCAAAAAAACACCCAGACAGAAAGAAGCCTGGCGAATCGTAACAGAGGCTATCTCCCAGGTTCGCAGTGTTGCAAGCACTCTTGAGTATGAGGATGGCGACTGGACGAGATTTCTCGGTCACGTCTATCGGTGTTGCGAGTCTGAAGTTTTGAGAGACACCGGAGAACCCCTATCAGGTCTTCAAATTATCGGCTTAACAGAGGCGCGATATATTCCATTTTCCTACGTGATCATTGTTGGTTGCGTTGAAGGGTCTTTTCCGCAAGCACTGCCCGTGGACAGCCTTGTTGACAATGCGCTGCGCGAAAGCGTAGGAATTCCAGGTTGGAGTGACCTAGAAGCTCTTGAGGACACCACGTTTCATCTTCTCACCAGTCGCGTCTCCAACGTTGAACTAAGTTATCCGCGATCGGACAATGAAGCCCCGCAAGTTCGGTCGAGATGGATTGAAATGCTTCAAAGTCAAATACCGATTCATGAAGCAGGGCCAAACGACGGCGAAATTTGGCTCGGCTGCAGCAAAGATCCACCTGAGTCTTACGCTAAACCAGATTCCGCCCATGAGGGCCTATCCGACAATCCGGAGGATCTACTAAAGC
>JBEIGW010000224.1:0-4734 GCA_040381655.1 Deltaproteobacteria bacterium | reverse complement strand
CGCCGCACGCACTCGTACAGGCAGCAAAACGCCAAGGAATTGCCGTTCTGCCGATTTGTATTAATCAATCTGACTCAAACTGTAAGCTTGAAGCCATTTCAAATCACGAACCCAAGGAATTTGCTATCCGTCTTGGCTTTAACATGATTAAGGGTCTATCCAAAAAGACAGCTCTGCACATTGAAGAGACCCGTCGCCGCACTAAACCTTGGGCTACGTGGGAAAGCTTTTTAAAACACACGAAAGTGCCTCGCCATGAACTGACGACTCTGGCATCGGCGAGCGCGTTTTCTGTATTTGGACTATCAAGACGCTCGGCAATCTGGATCGCAGCTGCTGCACCACATGCAAAGTGGCTCGAAGACTTAGATCTTGAGGCAAGATTCCCTGAAGAAACTGCCCAACAGACTATTCAACAAGACTTTCAAAGCTTTCAGACGTCCCTGCACCAGCATCCGGCTGAGGTTATTCGCTCAGAAAACTGGTGCTACGCTGTGCAGCAATCAAAGGTCAAAAGAGCAAAAGACTTGGAAGATCTCATCCCCAATCAAGTGATACACGTTTTTGGGATGATTCTAATTGAGCAAAGACCACCCAGCGCCAACGGCATGATGTTTATAACCCTAGAAGATGAAACCGGATTTATTAACCTAGCTCTCACGCCTGAGGTCATCGAGCGCAACAGCAAAAAGATCTCTGGACAAAGTTTTTTATGTGCATCCGGAAAACTACAGCGCCAGGGTCTGTCTCATTCTATTCTCGCAAGAGAGGTCCTTGAACCCGTCTTATCAAAAGCAGAAGTTATAAATATTTCACCTACCAATGACAGTGACTACCCAACTCCTGCTAAAGCGGCTAATATCAAGACATGAGCGGTACAAAAAACAAAAATACAAGAAAATCTAAGATAACCCCGGAGTGGGTTGACGAAGAGGAGACCTCCCAAATTCAGTCACCCACAAAGCGTACGACAGAAGAAGACGCCAAGCTGTTCCGCGATGCCATTGAATTTGAACGCATACCTCAAAAAGATCTCCAAACTCCAACCCAAGAGAGACGCCACGCAAAGACAAAAAAAGCTAGCGAACGCCAAGACATCGACCTCCATGGTCTGACAGTCGAAGAAGCCCAACGGCACGTCGTCAGGGTCATCCAAGATATTCTTGCTAATGCCAAAGGTCAGACAGTTAGCATTAGAGTCATCACTGGCAAAGGTCATGGAAGTCGGGACCGAGGGCCTCAACTTATCCACTCAATTCACCACGTGGTCGAGTCGACATTTAAGTCTCGTCTTATTTCTATGGAAGTTAGTCCACACGAACTAAAGATTGGTAACAGATACCTTAAAGGTCATTTTGACCTAAAAATTCGCTAAAAAAATTTCACGATCATTAATTAATAATCGACAGGCTACCTGTGTCTAATCCACGCTGATATCCACTGTCTGTTCCCAGTCTTGAAACTTGTAGAACTCATCGCGAAGTCGTGCAATGGCAAACATGATTACTGCAACATCGTCTGTAAAACCAACCAGAGGAAGAAAGTCAACAACTGCGTCAATAGGATTCAGAAAATAGAATACAGCTCCTGCCACTATTAAAAGATTGGCGATGCCAATTCCCTTGTATTTCCCCTTACCCCAAGCTTTTAACATCCTGATAAGTGTTTCAAGATCTCTTCGGACAGAACCGAGTTTACCCTGATTTTTCCTGACTTTTTGCTGCGCTTTATCGGCCATCCCGACTGCTGCGGCAGGATCGTCAATAATGACTTTCGCCTGTTTTTCAGCATCCTCGGACCTTTTTCCTACATCCACGATAGATATCCCTCTAAAAAAATCTTGAACCTTGTGCTATTCTACTCGAGAAAACGGCGCGCTCCAAAAAGAGCTCTCTCAATGCCGCGACCTGGAGGCTAGAGCCTTGAAAATTATCTCCCTACCCGTCCTCGAAGATAATTACATTCACATCATGCGAGACGACGTCTCATCATCAACGGTCGTCGTTGACCCCGCCCTGGCCGAGCCTGTGATAGAGGCACTAGATGAGCACGGGTGGCAGCTGACGCATATTTTATTAACCCACCATCATGGTGATCATATCGGTGGCGTTCCCGGGCTGATATCAGATTATCCCGAGTGTGAGACTTACGGCTTCGCGCAAGACCAAGCTCGACTTCCGCCGCTAACGTACCCGGTTTCTGACGGCGATGAACTGATGATCGCTAGGACTAAATTTGAAGTGTGGCACTTACCAGGGCACACGACCGGACATATTGGTTTTGTGTCCCCAACTGCTAAGATTGCATTCACAGGAGATGTACTCTTTGGGATGGGCTGTGGTCGATTATTTGAGGGTTCCCCGGCACAAATGTTTCAAAGCTTAAGTCGATTCAAGTCTCTACCTAAAGACACCAAAATCTACTGCACCCACGAGTACACGGTCACTAATGGACATTTTGCAAAATCAGTTTTACCTCAGAACCAGAAAATTTTGGATCGGTTGAGTCAATCCCTTAAGCTACGACAGGAAGGTCAGTTCACAGTGCCATTGACACTACACGAGGAACTTGAATCAAACCCGTTCCTACTCGCCAAAGATATCGACACATTCACCGACTACCGGGAAAAGCGTAACGTTTTCAAAATGCAGGTCTAGTCGTCTAGGTCAAAATCGTCTTGATGTCTTTTTCCATGGCGGCTGCTAGCCCCTCCAGTTGAGTCTCCGTGCCAGCTTTGGGCTTATCATAAAGAAATTGCTTAATAACAATAGAGATAACGCGCCACTTCGGATGTGGCATCTTCCGCATCGCGCGGCCACCGACCCTCGAAAAGAAGCTACCCCATAGACCATTAAGTGCCATCAAGTAAACTGGCACCGGATCTCTTGCCAAAATCTTTTCAACTCCTGGGCGAAATGGCATCAATTCACCATCACGAGTAAGCCCACCTTCAGGGAATATACAAACTACATGACCTTCACGAAGTGCCGCAGAGATGGCGTCAAACGATTTTTCTTTTAGGGCTGGGTCTTCCTTGGCCGGCGCAATTGGAATAGCTTTGGCCGCCTCT
Source organism: Deltaproteobacteria bacterium (assembly GCA_040381655.1). Lineage (GTDB taxonomy): Bacteria > Bdellovibrionota_B > Oligoflexia > Oligoflexales > RGVZ01 > CAMDKS01. Next base: position 1,664 of record JBEIGW010000224.1, on the reverse strand, counting down.
GCGAATATATGAATACCAGGCATTTTAAAGAAGTAGTGATACATGACAAATCGCACGGGCCTACGGCATGCTGCCGTCACGATGAACCAATCGATGTAAGAAACATGATTTGCCACGATTAATGCAGGCCCCGTTGATGGGATGAGCTGTCTTCCAGAGTATCGCAAACGGTAAATCGTACTGGCCAAAATCCAGATAATAAAGCGCATGAGAAACTCTGGTATCAGGGTAATAACCCAAGTCGTAACCAGTAGATTCATGACGGCTGTAACAAATATGATTTGAACCGTGTTAAGACCCATTTTGTAAAAGAACATGGTGAATAGTGCAGAAGCCACCATAAACACTGCATTAAACACATTATTCGCTGCGATTAACCGAGAACGCGTCCTCTCCTCAGACCGGTACTGTAAGTATGCATACATCGGAACTATAAATAAGCTTCCACTAATCCCTGTCATGCCGATATCGAATAAAATCCGCCAGGGTATCTCTACGTTCTCGATCCCAAAGGATGGCATATGGATCAAAGCTTTGCTCGCCTCTGCAATATTTACAAAAAACATATCACCAGAAAATAGTGACATGCCAAGCGCACCGAGCGGAACCATTCCCAACTCGAGCTCACCGCGGGATAGTCGTTCGGTGATTAAACATCCGATGCCAACGCTAATCGAAAAAGTCGCCAGCAGAACCGTCGTGGTCGCAGGATTTGTACTTTGAAGCGTGTGTTTGCTAAATGATGGAAGCTGGGCAAGAAATGTAGAACCAAAATACCAAAACCAACTAATTCCCATCACCGCGTTCAATATGCCTTCGCGCTGCTTACTAGTTTCGATCATCTCACGTATATCGGAGATGAAATTGAATTTTATTTTAAGGCCAGGATCAGCAGGAGGTGCCTTAGGGACAAAAAGTGAACTCGCCCATCCAACCAAAGCCACACCCATAACCCAAGATGATATGACGCTGGCCTCATCGTGACCGGCCAATGCACCGCCCAAAAGTGTACCGATCAATATAGCCAGGAAGGTTCCCATCTCGATCAGTGCGTTGCCTGCAATTAATTCATTCTCGCCAAGGTGCTGAGGTAACACCGAGTATTTTACAGGACCAAAGAAAGTCGAGTGGACGCCCATCAAAAAGAGTGCAGAAAACAGCATCCATTGCGAACTCAAATAGAATCCGGCAGCGCCCAAAAGCATGATAAAAATCTCTGCAAGCTTAACAGCTCGCATGACTTGTCCCTTGTCGTATTTATCAGCCACCTGACCGGCTGCAGCAGAAAATAGAAAAAACGGCAAAATAAATAAACCGGCAGCTGCGTTGACTAAAAAGCCACTTTCTGCCTCAGAAGCAGCATTGTAAGACAAAAGAATCACCATGGCGTTCTTAAAAATATTGTCGTTTAGTGCGCCGGCGAACTGGGTTAGAAAAAGAGGCCCAAACCGTCGTTGTAAAAGTAGTCGTGAGACCGACATGAAATCTCCTGTGCTTGCAAAACCTTGAAACGCGAGTCACGCGTCTCACATCTCAACAAAAATACCCGCCGTATAAAGATCTCGTATTGTACCACATTATGTGGTTTAACACTCGAAATATGGGAGATTTCAGATGAAAAAAAGCTGCCGAACCATGTCTATCGCCCGACTGGTTACAATACT
>JBEIGW010000223.1:0-4774 GCA_040381655.1 Deltaproteobacteria bacterium | reverse complement strand
GCTGTGGATCTGGACAACTCCACTAGACGCGGGTTGTTTTTGCTGTCGAATAAATCGCGGCGATCGTCCTCGCCATATATGACGTGGGCCTTTCCGAACGCGAGCGAGCTTGCTCCCAGAACAAAAGTAGCGGCCACCATCGCCCATCCTTGGATCCTCGACATAAGCCCTCCCTGAGCCCCGGCAAATCGTATATGATAGAATGTGGTTCTACCTCACACGGTACGAGAAGTTGGCCGACCGGTCAACTAGTTTTTATGGACGCCTATATTAAGGAAACTTTATGAGAATTCTTTTTTATGCAATGACAACCTTAATCTTAACTTTGTCCTGCGCCACAACACCAGATGCAGACGATTCAGCGTCCACGAAGATCGATACCGCGTCAGCCAAAGACTTTAAGCTAAGTACCACTAAATCCAAACTCACGGCCGGTATCGTTGATTACAAGTACGACAACCAGAGCTTTAGGGCTCAGTGGTTTCAATGTATCGCTAAACCAGGCTTGCCTTTTGTGGCCTTCTTTCATGGAAGTAACGAAGCTAACAATCCTCAAACATTCTGTGAGGATTGGAATGCTCAGGCTCTCCTCAAAAATGGATTCAATGTGATTGCCGTTAATCGTCCGTCATTCAAGGGGTCCTCTGGAAAAGATGACCTAGCGGGTCCTCAATCAGTTGCTGCGAATGTGGCGGGTATCAAAGCTGCAGTTGGTGAAGGAACACTCGTTGGTTTATGGGGCGTCGACAGCGGCGTCATCGCAGCGGCGTTCACGGCCAAAACATTACCAAGTCTCAATTGGCTACTATTGGGTAGCGGATTTTATGACCTTGAGAGTATTGAACGCGCATCTAAAAATGAGGCGCTTGTGAAACTGATTGCAGCTCTGAAAAGTGCCGAAGGCGAAGCCGCTCTTGAACGTCGTTCTGTTGCATGGGATATTGCGGGACTTCCAAACCGTATCGCCATCTATCATTCAAAAAATGATGACACCGCACCAAAACAGCAAGCTGACGACTTTAATGCCCAACTTCGAACCTCACAGGCAAAAGTCTTCTATAACGAAGTGGACGCGCCGGCCGGAAGTTTGCCTTGGCAAGCGCAGTATCAAATTGTCGAAAAAGCTCTTAAGCAGTTAAAGACAAAATAAGCTTACTTTGAGGGAAAAGGGCTCTCGTAAAAGACATAGGTCGAGAAGTCACTGACCTCGAAATAAACTTTTTTCTCGTTTTCGTCTGCTATAAAGTTCTGATTTAAATCCATAACGCCGTAGCCAAAGCGGTAAGAGCGGGCCTCCTTGGGCCCACCGCCTGTAGATTCGGCTGTCGAAAGCTTATCGACCTGTATCCAGCGATATAAAATTTTTCCGTCACTAAGGACGTCGACGACACCGTTCGTTCCGGTCCAATTCTGAATAGATCTTGAAATCTTATTTTGGGTTTCCTGGGTGCAGGCGAGCAGAGGTAAACTCAATAAGGCCAGATAAAGAAAAAATTTTAAAGTCATGGTGCATTTCACTTTCTATCAACGTTCCACTTAAAACTGAATCTAGCTAAAATCTCCGCTGAAAGCCCCCAAATCGATATGGAATCGCAATCATATAGGAAGCTATGTCTCCAACAACCAAACAAATTGAAGGTGAATTTCTTTCGCTTGTCGACCGTTAAAAACTCGACTGGTATAAGGTGCACAGCATCCACCTCAGCGGAATTGATTTGAAGATCCTGAGCAGAACATGAAGCCTCCACTAAGACCGGATAAACCAGAGATCCGTCAATTGCGGGTATGGGTTCAACACTGCCAAGTATCTTAATGCTCTCACGACCGATACCAACCTCTTCGAATGCTTCACGCAAAGCCGTATCAGAGGGTGTTTGATCACCCTGTTCAATCCGTCCGCCAGGAAAGCCAATTTGACCTTTGTGTGAGCGTAGTTTTGTACTCCGTCTTATCAGAAGAACTTTCGGAGACGACGTGTGTCTATCAAATAAAATCACGGCCACTGCGCTTGGCTTTCGCGGCAGCGCAAAATAAATCGGATCCCAGGCTTTGGGATCCGCATTTAATTGTTCAAATATCAATTCCGCGTTCATTCAAACCATGCTTATTTTAAGTGTCATGCAAAAGATATATCAGGAACTCTGGCGGCGATATTGTTTTGGTGATCGTTAATCTCAGCGACTTGAGTTTGCTGCTGATGCAGCCCGATATCTTTCACGTTTTTTCCGTCACGACCAGCCTCACCAGACACAGTCGCACGCTTCATAACGGTACGGCCGTTGAATAGTGCGCCTTCCTGGACAATCATGCTTGGCGTTGCTATGTCAGCCTGAACGTCTGCTGTCGCACACATCTCGATTTTTCTCTGAACGGTTAACGTCCCCTCAACACGGCCATGTACAACGACTTCCTCTGCCTTAACCTGGGCGTTGATAACGGCATCCTCTTCGACGATTAAGAGGCCTTCCGCGATGATTTCACCGTCGATTGTACCGCCGATTCTCGTTGCACCCTTGCAATATAACTTCCCAGAGAAATGACAACCCGCTGTTAGGATCGTCACACCACCATCCCTAGCCGAGCCCGCTGATGCGCGCTTGGATGGAAAACTTTGACCTTTATCGTTACCAAACATGACATTCCTCCTCGCTGTCTGTGCTATGATCCAAAGACAAGCATGATGAAACAAATGAAAACGTGACCAACCTGGAATATCCCATGCAACATCGCGAACTTGGTCGTAGATTTAACTCCCCCATTATAGCACCAACGAGCTCTATTTCATTAACGGGGCCTGGCTGGCGTTGCTTGAACCGCGACAGCTGGAGCAATGAACATCATGTTTTCTTTGCCAAAGATGCATCTTTTTATAAAAACACCATGTCAGCACTAGCCCCCTTTACACCAGCATCAAAACGAGGCTTTGAACCACCCTCTCAAGGCCAGCAATGGGTGATCGAGACGGACAGGAACAAACCAGTCGGTAGGGCGAGCCTCCAGGTTCTTCGGGGAGACTACTGTCAGGGACTATTATTTATCGGACTTGAAACGACCCAAGACCGTTTGATCGATGACCTGACAAGCCAGCTGATCACTCTCGCCTTTCTCAGTAAGGAGCTCGTTAGCATAAAAATAATGAACACATCATCCATGACTACGCATTTAATTAAACATCTGAACGATCACTTCTCGGCGCGCGTCATGACGTTCTCGAAAGGTCATTTACCCGATGCCGTAATGCAGACCGTCCATGAAATTGATCGAGACGCATGGTTTGATTCGACGCTTGGACAGACATCACTCGTTACACTTGGCTGGTTAAAAAAACGAATGGACCGTTTACACGCAGCATCTCAATCTGGACGTCCCCAAAAAAACCGCCTTTGGATATTTTCCTTATTAAAATTTGGAAAACGTCGTACGCCGAGCGAGATGATTCATCCATTAACTAAAATTCGCGGCTGAGTAGACGCAAAAAAGGCCGAAGCTGGTAGCCTCGGCCTTTTGAAATCCATTTTGTAATCTTGAGGATTAACGCTTCGAGAACTGGAAACGACGACGAGCAGACGCCAAACCGTACTTCTTACGCTCTTTCTTACGAGCATCTCTCGTGATAAGTCCGGCCTCTTTCAGAACAGGACGCTTTGATGGATCTAGAAGAGTTAAGGCACGGCTCAAGGCGTGACGAATAGCACCAGCCTGACCCGTTAAACCGCCTCCGGTCACATTGATCGTGATATCGTAGGAGTCCACAGCATCAGTTAGCTCCAGAGCTTGCTTAACAATCATCCGCGACGTTGGACGAAGGAAGTAATCCTCCATCGTACGTTTGTTGATGACCATATTACCTTTACCTTGTTTAACCCAAACGCGAGCGATCGACGTCTTGCGTTTTCCTACTGCGTGAACTGCTTTTGACTTAGTAGCCATGATTACTCAAATCCTCCTTAGCGGGTCGGCATTGCAACTGGATTTTGCGCTTTGTGCGGATGCTCAGCACCAGCATAAACGTGCAGGTTGCCGCAAATTTTGCGGCCAAGTTTCGACTTCGGCAACATGCCCTTAATTGCGGCCGCAACGAGACGCTCAGGCTTCGAAGCAAGAAGGTCACGAGCAGCGATCGCCTTGATTCCACCAACGTGTCCGGTGTGGTGATGATAGAATTTATCGGTCATTTTTCCGCCGCTGAGTTTCACCTTATTGGCGTTCACTACAACAACGTAATCACCGCCGTCGATGTGGGGCGTGAAATCAGGTTTGTGTTTTCCGCGAAGCACACGAGCGACCTCAGTGGCCAGACGGCCCAGAGTTTTGTCAGATGCGTCAACGACGGTCCACTGCTTCTTGACATCGGCAGGTTTTACACTAACAGTTTTCATAAGTATCCTGTTACTCCAGAAACGGGGCGCGTGCTCGTAATGACTGGACTTTCTAGCTGCCGGAGACACGCTGACCGCGGCGGCTGATCCTTTTGAGAGGGGGCAATATATATATAACCCCCTTCCTGGTCAACAGCTAAACCCACGTGATTCAAGGGTTTGAACAAAAAAATTGACCGTCCAAAATCAGGCTTTTACCCCCCTAGAACGCGATCGTATGGGGGGCCCTCGGGCAAGGAATCACATCACGAATGTTTGCCATCCCTGATAAGTACTGAACAATACGCTCAAATCCAAGCCCAAACCCGGCATGAGGCACAGACCCGTACCGCCTTAAATCAACGTACCACTGGAGGTCCCCTAGTGGTAGGGACATTTCGCGTATTCGGTCTTCG
>JBEIGW010000222.1:0-4889 GCA_040381655.1 Deltaproteobacteria bacterium | reverse complement strand
GGGCTGCTTCAACTTTTGCGACATTAATGACGCGCTCGTTGTACAACAATAACTTAATCAAAGGTTTTGATGTGCGAAGAGATCCAAGTGTAATGATCGCAATGATACCAGGTATGCTGGCCTCTTTAGCGGCAAACCAAACACCGTCGACCTGAAGCAGACCTAGACCACCTGTCAGTAGTATGCTCACAAAGCCTAAAATCGATACAAAGTTGTGGTGTTTCGTGGTGACAAACTCCCATGCCCCGTACATCACGGGCAGGCTTAAAGCCACGAGCATGGCAAGGAAAGGACCTAGCTTATCAGGTGATGAAAGCTTGTTCAAAATAACAGCTGGAAAGACAATATTGACTAATAGATTTATAAAGGGATTAGGTGCTGCCGCTTTTTGAGCTGCATTTTTGGGGGCGGCCGCTTTTTCGTTATTATTTATTGTAGACATTTGTCTGGGTCCTGATGTTGAATGGCGATTCTAAGCCACATGGCTAAAAACATCAACCCGTCGAAACTGAAATGAACAGGAGTACGACCCATGGCAACGAAAAGCCCCGCGAAAACAAAAGAAAACTTTAAGTTAGTGAAGAAGCGCAACGGTCGCTGGTCCGTAAAGGCCACCAACGGCAAATACGTAAACGGCGATGAAAAAGTGAAAATTCTTGCTGCAAAAGGCGTTATCAAGGTCATGAAGAAGAAGGAAGGCGCCCCGGCTGCGACAACACCAGCAGCAGAGTAATTCATTATTCACCAGCTAAAAGTTTGAAAACTGCCCTCAAATGCCGAGATGTCGTTAAGCTATTAACGCTCAAGGCTTTGAGGGCTTTTTTAAATACCCACTGAAACCGTCACTCGTTTGAATCGTCGTATTAATTACGCCCTCATTCTTTCTTATAAAGCACTGAATTTATTAAATTAACTGGCGCGCTATGAAGCTCTCTGAATTGCTCTTTAGGAGCCTCCGAAAACCCTATGGGTTCAGGAGAGGGGCAGGAATACCCCGGGTTTCTAATTTTAGAGGAGGACACCATGAATCGCGCTATTTGTGCGCTCGTAGCGGTTTTGACATCTCTGTCAGCGTGCGGGCAAGATCCTGCGTTCACCGAGAGGGCTTGGCAAGATCCGGGATCGCCTGGATCTGGGGGAGAAGGGGGCGGCGGACCTGGCAGCGACGACACCGATGGCGATGGAATGCCAGATAAAGTTAAAAAGTTCGCCTTCGGACGAAGTGTTAAGCCAGTGGATGCAGATTATCTATTCGTTCTCGATAACTCGGTATCTATGGTCAAGTACTCACAACGAGTCGCTAATGGATTGGCAGCAATCCCAAAAGACTCATTCCCAGAATCCAGTAAATTAGCGGTCATGACCACGATGGTAGCGGCAGATCCGATGGCCTCGAACCTTCTCGCACACCCTGACATCAATCGCACTGATTACGCTTGTATTGATAAGGAGCCTGGCTTTCTAGAACTCGTCAATTCTGATAGCCTGAGCCGTTTCCGAGGCTGCAGCGAAGTACGTGGCGATCACTTGACAAAGTATGCGCTTGAGCCTTGTAAGGGTCAGTGGTTTACGCCATTTGAACAAAACGGCAGCGGACAACGGTGTTTTTCGGCAGCGATTCAAAATCCATTCTCACCGGTCGGATGTGAAGCTGGACTTCTTGCGCTCGAGCAAATGCTGAAGCGTAAAGGTCAAACACCACTATTCAGGTCGAACGCCGCCGTCAATGTTATTTTTGTATCGGACGAGCAGGAAGGTTGCAAGGCAGCAGAAACCCGCGGCGAATTTTCTAGTGCCTCCAAACTTGTTCAAATGATCAAAACAAATAGTAGTACTGCCTCGGTAAAGTTTCACGGGATCGTACCGATGTCGGTATCACAGGGAATCAGACGATATGCGGATGAGATCACGGCAACGGGTGGTGTCGTGATTCCGATGGATCAAGAACGGGCCGATTACCGCGACGTCATTCAAAAAATTATCGAATCTAAAGTAGATCAGATATCGTCTCAGTTTGATCTGGGAGAGGTTGCCACAGAGATTTTAAGCGTTGAAGTTGCGGGGCAAAAAACAACTGATTTTGAGTTTGACGGCAAGCGTATAGTGAAGGTGCGCAACCTGGATCCGGCAAAGCCAACGCAAATCGTTATCAGGTTTAACTAGAGGAATTAAGGTCTCTGACTATCAAGCCAGGCTCTAATGTCAGTGATCTGACTGCTATCTAAGACGGTCTTAAAAGCAGGCATTGAACCTCTGCCGTTAGTTACGGTCGACCAAAATGTCGCGTTCGTCAAAGTTCGGGCGCGTAAAACTGGTCCAACTTTGCCTTCGGCTTTCTCCCCGTGGCAGGAAGCACAGTGGGTCTTGAATATCTTGCCCCCCAGTGATGGCCGCCCTTGCTTGAGGGCACCAGGAACTGCAAAAAGTGACGGATTTGCCGAAAGCTCCACAGTTTTGGAATCGTCGACTGGTGTGCCGGGTGGATACTTGTCTGCAAAAAAAGCGGCTATTTTTTCGTATTCGACATCACTTAGCACCAATCCATAGTCACTCATTTTCTTGGCCGTTTTAACCCAATCCTGTTTTGTGAGTCTCTGTCCCTCCGCAATCCCCAGAGAATGGCAAGTTTGGCAATGCCGGGCAGCAAGCGAACCACCTTCAGCGAGTATGGCGCCATCTTTATGCGCTTTAAATTGAAGCCGATCAGCTGCATTATAGAGATAGCCTTTAGGGTTCCACTCCTGCTCCAAAGGTTGTGAATACCCAGTAGAATCTGTTGCTCTTGCGACGAGATTATAAGACGTGCCCTCGGTGGTTGTAATTTCCAACTCAAACTCCTGCCACGCCCGATCTTTTGATCCGCTGAGTTTGGCAGGCATCCAAGACTTGCCTTGATCTATGGAAATATCAACACGCGCTATGGATCCCCGACCCGTGAATGCCTTTCCCCGCACTAAAACTTTCCCAGGAGTAACTTTTGCGCCAGGCCACGGTGTCGTAAAGATTGTTTGAGTCAGGATGTAGTCTATGGGTTTACCATTCTTAACGGGATCCCAGGCTTCGCCGGGCTTCACGGATTTATCTGGCATCCGGTAGGCTTTTTTTGCATACATCCTTTCATCTGGCGTCTTTGAGAAGGTCATCTTGTTGACCCATTTAATCCAATTTTGGCCGTAAACTCCCGGTATGACCAAACGAATTGGTCCACCGTGCGCAATGGGTATGGCTTCTCGATTCATATTCCACGCAAGTATGGCACCCGTTTCCTGCAGAAGCTTAATGGGAATTGAACGAATGAACTTGGCGTCACTCTTCATCACTGGCTCATCAAAGCCCTCAACCGTCACATACTCCGCGTCCGGTTTTATCCTTAGGTCTCGGAACACCTCACTAAGTGGAACACCCGTCCACTCGGCATTACCCACGGCCCCTCGACGCCATTGAATGCCACTTACTTGGGGCGTAAAAAGACCGCGACCATTTCCAGAACACTCGAGAACGGCGTGGAACGACACAGACTTTTTCTTTTTAAGCTGACGAACTGTGATTTTACGCGGCTTCGCGACCAGTCCTTTGAATTCAATGGCCCATGATTCATCGACACGAGCCGGTAGCACGTTATGATGACTGCGAATAAAAAACCCCTCAATGGGAGTTTCCCATGGCTCTAGGGCCTCTGGTGAGCTTTCTGCCAACAGTGGTCGCGCATTGCGCTCAATCAGAAGATTATTGGCGCTGATCGTTTCTTCGAAGATCGTATTTAGCGTTAGGGTCGTTGAGAGCGCTATGCCTAGACTCGTAACTTTAAGCACTTAATTGTCACCTCTCAAAATCGAACCTTATTGTAGGAACTGGATGATTGGCTTCAGTGTTTCATTCATACTCTTTTCAGCATGATCACCCGCCGCCTTCAGTTCAGCAGATATACTCTGACTTACCGAATCACCTATAAAACTTTTTTGAATGGCTTCAATTGGGTTTAGAGGCCTAGTATTTCGCTTAGTATCGACAACTTTCCACCCCCAGGTTTGGGTTCTCATGATAAGTGGTAATTCAGATGTCTCGCCAACTGCTGTCATGCGGTCTATATCAACTGCCAGTGAGTTAACAAGTATCCTAAACTCGTGAAGACTTAAAGTGCCCGCTAGAAAATTCCAAAGCCAGCCAGCATCCAGGCGGGCATAGACCGTTGGGACTTTATCAAGTCTTTGCAAGCAATCATTTCCAATACAAACATCCGCATCTATACTCTCTTTTTTTACTGGCCCAAAATTTAAATTAACAATAGAAGCCGGCCTACTGGGCAACTTGCTATCGGACGGACTATAGTTACGTGCGAAGACAGCCTGTACCAGGCTTGACGGCTCAATAGATGGCTCGTACTTGAGTGATTCAATCACAAAATCTCCAGCATCTTTGGCGCCAGCTTCAAAGCCAACCGGCTTCATCGAAACACTGATGCGAGTGTTTACGAGTTTTTCTCGGTTGATGCTCATGCTTGCTTGTATTTGAACTGGAAACCAATCTTTGGTGCTTTCTCGCGCCAGCACCGTTAAAAACTCCCTGCTCTCGTTAAGCAAACCAGTCTTCCCGCCTGGAATATCAGCCTCGCGAAGAACTTGAATCGAAGCCAGATTACCAGTCATTTTTAGAGCGAAGGGGTTTTGATCAAAACCCTTGGACGGAGGTATATCCGCTAAAAACATCTTCAAAATAATGCCCAAGGAGTCACTTTGCAGGCTGCTCGGCTGGGCAGCGAAGCTCCGTTTAGTCCAAAAAAGTTCAATATTGGATACCTCACATCAGAACTTGGGGGTTTTATATTCGGAAAAATCACAGACAGACGATTGGCCATATCCGTATCAGATTGCTTAAGAAACCTCGACAGC
>JBEIGW010000221.1:0-4904 GCA_040381655.1 Deltaproteobacteria bacterium | reverse complement strand
TCGGGAATGCGAGTAAATCACTGATTTGCGTGGTAATCAAATGCTGAACATTTGTATGTCCGATAATAGATTCAAGAACAGATGCGGAATTTTCGAAAATAACGATCACTTTAGCCTCGGAATCCTTTAATTGGTGTTCAAGCTCCCTTGGCGTGTACAACGGATTACAGTTGACCACCACAAGCCCCGCGTAGAGAGCCCCAACAAGCGCAACCGGATATTGCAAGATGTTAGGCATCATAATGGCGACCCTGTCACCAGGCTGAAGCTTGAGTTCGTTTTGTAAATAATCTCCAAAACGTCGACCTTGCTCAGCCAACTCGGCATAGGTCAGGGTGGAACCCATGTTGGAGAAAGCGGGCTTATCCGCAAACTTTTTAAATGACTGATCGAAAATATGAAGAATATTATCGTATGTTTTGGGATCAATCTCTTGTGGAACAGATGCCTCATAGGCCTTATACCAAATATGACTCACGTTAAGTCCTCCATCGCATTCCTGTTTGGAATTAATTTACCTCGTTCAACTACTTAAAAGCAACTCAGCACACCCTAGATAACTCCTCCTGATCAATCCGCAGACACAGATTAAAGAAAAACTCGATGAACACTAACAATATTTCGAATGCGCTTCATTTCCTGATGGTCTGCACCAAGAACCTCTTGATCGGTACGAATAACCGCCATGGCTCTTCCACCTTTTCTGTTTCGACTCAGTTCAAAAGTGGCAATATTGACATTTTTTATACCCAAAAAGTGACCGAGATCGCCGATGACCCCAGGTTTGTCGTCATTTTCAACAAGTAGAATATGACCGCTTGGGTCAGCCTCAAAATAAAAGTCATTGACCAGAGACAATCTGATTATATGGTCATCAAACACAAGGCCGCCCACCCGAAGGGAACGCCCTTCGCTACCCGTCAAGGTTATCTTCAGAGCAGAGCGGTAGCTGTCAAATTGGGGATCGGCCTTATCCAAGACTGTTAAGCCAAGTTTTGATGCATGCTTCTCGGCGTTGACGAATGATACGTAGTCATTAACGACATGTGATAAATAGCCTTTTAGAAAGCTCAACCTGATAAGCGCAGGATCTACGCCAGCCAAGCCCCCGCGATAGGAAATCTCGGCTGAACTTGCATTAAAATTCGCAATCTGACCAGCTAGGCTTCCAAGCTTCTCTGCAAGTACGGCATAGCTCTTCAAACGAGCATCCTGAATCACTCCGACCTGCGGTAAGTTGACGGGATAATCAACCACCCCGCCATCAATTGCTTTGACAACTTGATCAAAGACCGTCTCTCCAATGGCAATCTGCGCTTCTTCGGTAGACGCACCAATATGTGGTGTACACCAAACGTGAGGATGCGCAACTAGCTTTGGGTGAGGCTTTGGTTCAGATTCAAACGTATCGACACCCAGACCCGCCAGGTGACCTGCCTCCAAAAGCTCTAGCATGTCCTCTTCACGATAAACTCCGCCACGAGCTGCGTTTAAAACCCAACTACCTTTCGGCATCGCGCCAAGCACATCCCTGGTCGCCATGCCACGCGTCTCCTTATTCAAAGGCACGTGGAATGACAGGATATCGACGTTTCGAGCTAACTCCATCAACGATGAGAAACGCGTAACTCGGTGCTGCTCAAAAATCTGCTGCGCCAAATAGGGATCGTACGCTCCCACATCCATATCAAATCCATGACCAAACTTAGCAACACGATGACCGACATTACCCAACCCAACTATTCCCAGACGTTTTCCTTTCAACTCTCTACCCGTAAAAGAATGCCGTTCCCAACCGCCTGACTTCACTTTTTTGTGGGCGTCTGGAATCTTTCTGAACATTGCCAGTAACAAGCCCAACGTCAGTTCTGCAGCACTATTTGTATTTTTACCCGGGCAGTTGATGACTAATATGCCCTTATCAGTTGCGTAGGGAATGTCGATATTCCCTACACCCACGGCCGCCCTTGCTATGACTTTCAAATTCTTTGCTGCATCCAAAACAGCGCGATCCACATCGGTTTCGCTCCTAGTCACAAGAACCTGCGCATCAGGAACCAACTTCAACAAAGAACCTCTGTCACAATCGGGATGATAGCTTACGGATAAATGCTTTTTTGTCCTAAAAAGCTCCAGCGCACTGTCATGCAGAGCACCCGTAATTAGTACATTCGTTTGACTCACCTTGGCGTCTCCAGACCAACATCAGCACCATCAAAAAACAACTTCTATCTGCTGTAAGCTTATCGCCGACTCAGGTTTTGGCTACCCAATATAGCTGCTGCAGGGGCACTGCCGCTTACCGCACCACGAAGAACAAGGCGATCATTTTGTAAAATCGTGGCATTGGCCTTAGCTCTTTCCTTGCCCCAGTACTCAAATACGTTATCACCTAGAGCTTTGGCTGAATAACCTGAAACAAAAACCTTTACCGCTTCTTTACCGATACCCGACGTAGTTAATTTAAGACGACGCCATCCTGGCACGGGCGGCGTCTCCAAAAAACTTGCAGTATGCGCATAACAGCTTGTCAGATTCGGAGCACAAGGCGCGTTCTTTTGCTCTTTTAGATAGAAACCTTGCATCGTCTCGTCTGCGTAGGATTCATCGCCCAGCCTGAAACCGTTCGCGGACGAATGAATCACCTGATTCGAAGAAAGCCGCCAAATATGCGGAGAATTCTTTGGTAGCACAGCGGCCCAACGCCCCTGCATTTGAGTCAACAAGATATTTTTTTTCACATGATTCACGAGACCAAAAAGTATACCCCTAGCGGTCGTACGGGCATCTGCCTGATAATTCCTCAAAAACTCTACCGAAGGCAGGGAGCTGTTAGAAAGAGCTGAGCTAACTAATATCAAGCCACCACCATCTTTTGAGATTTTCCCAGGTTTATCTATTAGATTGGTCAGTTGAATTTGCCACGGCGAATTTTTTTCAACTTTGAGCCCCAACTCCTTTGCACGCGTCACAAGAGCGGGAACCAACTCTTTATCATTACGCGCGTCTGAAGCACTAAACCAGACCGAACCAAGATCTGAGACGTCCAACAAAGAATCGCCATCCTGCTGCATTTTCTTAGGCGATGTTTCAGATGTTTGAACTATTGTTGCAGTTGTCGACTCAGAGGCGCGCACTGACCCATTAACATCCGCTCCGACAGTTGCAGGTTCTGCGGGCATGAGCTGTACACTTGACCTTAACTCGATCTCGTTTTTCTCCTGCTTCATAGGGGGAACTGCGAAATTCTTTGAAACGAATAATAATTGATTAGGAGTTTTCTTGGTGAGACTAATGGGCACAGTCGATCCCAATGGAACTTGCATATAACGTCGCCATTCACCAAAACTATCAGTCGTACCAACACGCTTTCCCGCATTTTTTACGACCGCACCCGCAATGGGGCGACCATTTTCGTCAAGTGCTCGAACTTCAAAGTAAGCGTAAACAAGATTTGGCTGGGAAAAGTATGACCATGGTTTCATCTCACCCAAAATCGTCACAAGTCCAAAAGCGAATATACAAAGAATCGCGTAGTAACGTGGGGCACGCCCTCTCTTAAGAAAAGAAACTTTAGAAGCAACAGGTTTATTATTATTTTGAGACGATCTCTTCGATTTTCCGGTACGCACTTGCACACTGTTTGACGAGTCAACGCAGGGCGTCGCTGCAGGCGTCGACGCCGTTGGGCGAGACGGCAGATCAATCATCACGTCATCACAGATTTCAAAGGGATCTAAGGTGGGGTATTTGCCCGCTGAAGGACTGTCCCGCAAAATGCCCATGAGGATAATGCCCCTTTCAAAAACGCCGCATAGCGACTAAACTGTTAAGCGTCAGACGCAAGAAGAGCCCGCCGCACCGGAGGGGCTCATATATATGAGTGTACGTGGGTGTAACTTTGCGTAAAATAAGCACTTTTTGCCGATTGAATGGAACCTTTTGCCTGGCATTTTTTGCCTGCTACGTATTTTTTGAGTTAGGCGCGGCTACCGCTCACGCCCAAATAAAACTCCCCGAAAGACCAGTTGAACAACCTCCGCCTCAAGCCCCCGGGTTAGATCCACGTCTCCTCGAAAGCAGAGATCAACGCAAGAAGAGCGAAGAAACTGCACGACAAAATATCCAGCAGGAGACGTCAGAGGCGGAAGCTCAGAAGGCGAAAGAATTAATTCTTAAAAGCCGACAGTTCGCAGGATTTTCTGATTTGAGCCTGTCCATAGGAAAGGCGTTTGTTAGCGAAGGACGCTCAAACTACCACCTCGACCCGAGCATACACTTCAGTAGCTACATACGCTCAATTTGGCGTGACGAGCCTCGCGACCTTCAGGGATGGTACGGGATTAGGATTGCTCCATTTGCTGGCTCCGGTACGCAGAAGGGTTTGACCGCCCGTTTTGCCCATACGTGGATGGGGCCAGCCATTGGTCTCGGAAAAATTACATTTGAAGACGACCGCTTGGGGCCCGCTGCAATCAGCTACCTCGCGTTGTTGAGCGGCGGTATCGCAGGACAAACGAGGCTTTCAGGGGCTCCCGATCAAGGACTCAGTGCGGGCGAAGACTTCAAATCTAGCTCTTGGAGTTTGGACGGCAGCGGCGCGTGGATTGAATTCAGATGGTATCGCATAACTATGGGCTCACTGGGATTTGGATGTCTTTTGGGAACTCAATTAGGCGCGGGAAAGGCCTTCACGTACGCTGGAGTATCCGCCTCGGGTCTATACTGACAAGTATAACCAGACCAAATACATGGCCGAAAATATTACTGTTTGGGTTTTATTTTGCATGATCACTAAATGCCGGTCAAAATTCCTGTTAAAGATCAGCTGATTGTCTGCCGATTTCCACTGGGTAAATAGTGCCGGGTGACCCGTCGTCGGAGACTACCTGAATGAAGCTAAC
>JBEIGW010000220.1:0-4922 GCA_040381655.1 Deltaproteobacteria bacterium | reverse complement strand
CTCCACGCCGATCCTGGGTACGCCCGTTACCGGTGACACGAGAATGTCATGCATCAAGTCATTTTCTTGCACCTCTGCTTCGTGGGTATCAATATATTCACGAAGTAAGGGCCTTGAATTAAATGAGCTGCCGATAAGAAGTTTATCTAGGTCATTTGCAACATCTTGGAATTTTAAAAAGTCATCTCGGTGAAACGAACGCACCACATCGGAAAGGAAACTTTCAAGGTTTTCGAGCTTATTTCGACCCATCAAAATAGCTGGCTCAATGGTGGCATGCTTTGGAAATTCACTCTCGTCAACCTGTGGAAAACATACGGCATGACTCACAGGCACATGAATGCCGTTAGCACGGAGAAACCGCACGAAACGATTTCTCCACGTGATGGCCTGCTGAAAAGGATTTTTGATCGCAAATGACCGACCGTGTCTGTTTAACGAGTAAAACTTACCAGTTTCACCGTCCAAACTTATTCGTCCGCCTTTGACTTCCACAACGATGACGCCGTGAGATGGATGGTAAAACACAAAATCGATTTCTCCATCCTTTACACCCTCACGCTCATCTTTCATCGATAGTGTAATCGAGTGATATACGCGCCAGCCATCACCCAAAGTTGCCGCTTTTTTGTAAACAGCTTCTTCTGCCAGGCTTGGAAAAGCGACTTCTGTTTGATTTACATCTGGATGCAGAACAGCCATGGCAACTCCTGATCAAGTTAAGTGTCTGGATCCTGCCACGCATGGCGAAGATCTCTGAACTCCCTTTGGGTGCAACCGGCAGACCACCCCGAGAAAATCAAATTGATACGTTTTTTCCTATAGTTACTCTTTTGGAGAAAAAGGAGAGCTGTAAAAACTTTGATCAAATCGTCGAACATATGAGCAATAGCCAGCTCTTGCCATCTGCTAAATGACCGTAATTTAAATAGTAATCCGAGATTTCAGATTGGCATGCGGGTTGCTTGAAAGAGCCACGGTGAATTGCGCGCTGCTGCTGATTGAAACGTCCCATCCCCCTCAACTGGAGACCCATAACCATGACACGCCCAGCAAGTAAAAAGCTCCAAACATCCAAAGACCTAACCTCTGGACTTATCGCTGCGGTCATCTTTGTTTTGCTATCGTCATGTCAACCACAAGCAATGGACCAAACAGATGGTGCTAGCCCTCGGTTAAGAAAAGCCAACGGAAATACGACCGGCGCGACCAATGAGTCCGCTTATGCCGATAGCGCTAATGGGCAGGATAGCATTGGCGGTAGTTCAGGAAACTCCAATTCCAGCGGCTCGATAAACAATTCTGGTAATTCAGGTTCGATAAACAATGCAAACGGTAATAACAATATCACCACCACAAATTCGGAGTGTTACAAGGCTGATGAGTTTGTTTGTAAAGTTGAGCGTCTAATAGGTGAAAAGACAAACAAGTACCGCCAAGGTCGAGGACTACAGCCTCTGGCACTTGATGCAAAAATCGCGTTCGTGTCACGGGACTGGAGTAAAAAGCAAGCTGCATCTGGTTTCATTGGACACTCCGGCTTCCCAAGTTCCAGAGTCGCGGTATACCGCCAAGAATTCAACGTATCGCGCTCGATGCGTGGCGAGAATGTGGCCATGACTGGAAGGGCTGGCGGGTCGAGTCGTGACGATGCCGCGGCAGAACGTATCGCTAACGAATTCGCCACCATGTGGTGGAACAGCTCTGGTCACAGAGCAAACATGCTCGGTCGCTTTAAACACCTAGGCGTCGGCGTTCATCAGACGTCCCGCGGATCCTGGTACGCAACTCAAATTTTTGAGTAATGTGACAGCTCAGTAAAAACTTTAAGGGGCCCCGGCGGGCCCCTTTTTATTCGTCTTACATCAAGTATTTTTTTGCCATTTCATCAAGAGTCACCTGGCGGATCTTTGACGCCATACCAGCCTGTCCGAAAGCCACCATCCTGTCCTCACAAACCTTGGCCATGGCTGTGCGTGCAGGTTTCAAATATGTGCGCGGATCAAAATCTTCGGGCTTATCGGCAAATACCTGCCGAATGGCGGCAGTTATCGCGATCCTGTTATCCGTGTCGACGTTAATTTTACGAACACCGTGCTTGATACCTTCTTGAATTTCAGACACAGGCACGCCCCAGGTCTGCTTCATTTTGCCGCCATATTTATTTAGCCAGTCTTGGAGGTCCTGAGGCACTGAGGACGAGCCGTGCATGACCAAGTGCGTATTAGGAATTTTTTTATGGATGGCCGACACACGTTCCATCGCTAAAATCTTGCCGTCAGGCTTTCTTGTGAACTTGTAGGCACCATGGGACGTGCCGATGGCTATCGCCAGGGCATCAACTTTGGTTTTTTTAACGAAATCTTCGGCCTCGTCGGGGTCAGTAAGAAGCTTGTCGTGTGACAACGTTCCCTCGAATCCATGTCCGTCTTCCTTGTCACCCTTCCCCGTCTCAAGAGACCCTAAGCACCCTAACTCGCCTTCAACAGAGACCCCAATGGAGTGAGCTACTTTTACAACTTCTGCCGTTACGCGGCAGTTGTAGTCGTAATCCGCTGGAGTCTTTGCGTCTTCTTTTAAGGAGCCATCCATCATCACCGAAGTGAAACCTTGCTTGATGGCCGAGTAACACGTGGAGGGACTATTGCCGTGATCTTGATGCATGACGATCGGAATATGAGGATAAAGCTCGGCAGCGGCTAACATGAGGTGCCTCAGGTATGCATCCTGACTATAGGATCGAGCTCCCCGGGACGCCTGAACAATCACAGGACTATCCGTCTTATGGGCAGCCTCCATGATGGACTGGATTTGCTCCATGTTGTTGACGTTAAAAGCAGCTACCCCGTAATTATGTTCCGCAGCGTGATCAAGCAGGACGCGAAGGGGAATTAAAGCCATGGGTAAAGGACTCCTATGAGTTATTGGGGGCCAAAACACTAGGCCTAGGTATACAGCTGACTTGGCCTGATTTCAACGCTTGGATCCCCTAAGCAAGGAGCATCGGACTGCCTATTTTTAGATCATGCGTCAAATCGGGATGACCTCACCCCTCTTTTTTGCGGCGGGGTATGATTGCCAACTCCAGGCTAACTGTAAATCGTCTTCATGTATGACGTCACGGCCCATAATGTCGGCAATCGTTCGTGTGACACGAAGACACCTAAGAAGACTACGCGTGCTGACATTATTTGAAACGACCCTTGTCACCAGTGCTTCAGCCTTGTCACCGGGTAGGCCCAAGGACTCGAAAATCCGATTTGGCGGTATGTCTTTACTTAAAAGCACACCGGTCTGTTTTGCTCTCAATCTAGCCCGGTCGCGCGCCTGGCCAACGATGTCCTTCATGGCCTCGGTCTGACCAATTCTGGATACGGGTCCGTTAAGAAGTGACGCTACTTGGTTGGACGTTTCAGGCATATTCACATGGATATCGATACGGTCCAGTAAGGGACCTGACAAACGATTTCGGTAGGCATTAAGCCTTGACGGCGGACATTCACAGCGTCTGCGTCGGCTCCCGGCCCATCCGCATGGACAGTTATTCGCAGCTGCCAGTAATACCAAATCAGCCGCCCAAGTCTGTTTGCCCAAGGCGCGGCTGACGGCGATCTCCCCCGATTCAAGCGGCTCCCTCAGCCCCTCTAGCACATCTCGCCGGAACTCCGGAAGTTCGTCCAAAAAGAGCACTCCTCCACTTGCCAGAGACAATTCGCCGGGCTGATCCACCGTGCCTACAATAGCAGCAAGTGACGTGTAATGGTGAGGATTTCGGAAAGGAGGTCTTCCAGAAATAATACGGGTGGGCACGTGAGCGTGAGCGGCGCTGTAGATCTTTAAGCTCTTGATATGTTGATCAGGAGGCATCTCAGGCAAGATTGAGGGAATTCTCTTAGCAAACATGCTCTTGCCTGTGCCAGGGGAGCCTCGCATAAAAAGGCTGTGGCAGCCAGCTGCAACGACGCATGCCAAAAGCCGCTGCTCCTCACTAAGATGCATATCATCAAAGTCCGAAGATGGCTCTTCACGGTCCGCTGGGGGTAAAGCATTGATGACTGTTAATGAATCTTCGTAAGTTCCGGATTCCAGCCAATCTAAGACGTCTTTGATGGTGGAGAACCCAAGACAGTCAAATGCTCGGTCAAGACCGCCATTAATTCGCTTCATACAGTCTAGCTCGCGAAGGTTTCCCTCTGCGACAACGATCCCTCGAAATCCTCCTGACATGGCAGCTGATGCCCATGCGACAGCGCCGGCTACGGGGCGTAGCTCGCCATTAAGACCCACCTCAGCAGCAAACAACCACACGCTCGGGTCCACCTGCCACTGACCTGCGTTCATGACGCCGGAGAGAGCGATACAGAAAGCTAGATCCAGATGATTACGGTCCACCTTTGCATCACCTGGACTAACGCTGATGATTGTTTTCCTGGCTGGTGCAGTCCACCCCAATCTCTCCAGTGCCGCCTTTGCTCTCTCCTTGCCGTCCTCACAAATTTGACCAATTCCACCGATCATAATGATTCCAGAGAACCCTTTACCCATGGTGCATTCGATTCTTACCGGCACCACGTCGCCGCCAGCACTTGTTGCAGACCACACTTGGCAGACGTGGTCTGATTCAGATCGCTCCTGGTCAAAATGCATATCTACTTGTTTCAAATTTACCACTCCCTCATCTGCGCCAACACAAGACCCATTCATGCACTCGCAAGATCCTCCCACCAGACGATACAGGTACGCCAGCGACATCGCTAAAAAACACCAGCAGGCTCGCCGTCACCCACTGAAACCTTTTAAAAGCTTGGTGTAAAATGTCCGCGTAATTTGTTAAACTATGGGTCTTCTTTCGGAAGACTATCGATAGACTGCACCGTTTAAAACTCTCAGGACAAAAGGCCCCTTAGCGTGACCATCAAGCT
>JBEIGW010000219.1:0-4929 GCA_040381655.1 Deltaproteobacteria bacterium | reverse complement strand
GTTAGCCAGTTCGACCTTGGTGAGTTTCGAGCAAAAAATAGCCTTGCCCGTCGCATGCATCAAGTGGTCATCGTGATTGATAACCGCATGGCCATCTTTCGAAAGTACGACGTCAAGCTCAATACGATGGGCGCCGCACTCGACACTTTTTTCAAAGGCTGAAAAACTATTCTCAAAGGCCTCTTTGTTGTTGCCTCTGTGTGCGATCACCAGCATCGATACCCTGCCTCGCTTTTAGGACTAGGAAAAAACTACCCATCAGACAGCGTCTCAAAAGGCAGTTTCTTCATCTTTATCTGTCACATGGCTGTCAGTATACAATGGAATAGGGTCGTTCGCGCAGAGTTTTCCAGGGAGCAAACGCGATATTTTAGGCAAAGGAGCTTATCGATGAGAGCCAGTAAAAACTTTGGACGTATTGCGGTGTTAGTGATGTGTGTCACATCAGGCCAGCTCCTGGGTGCTCCCGTTGGCAAAACGGCCGGTTCCTCCGGCGGCGGCAAGTCCGGAGGTCGTGACTGGCTTTTGACTTTGCCACTCATGGCGGGTGGGTCTTTGCATGCTGAATATAATGCGGGCAGCACGATGGGTCTTGCTTTAGAGTACTCCGCGATTGGCGCGGTTGAGGAGTTACTTCCCGAAGACATTCAAGAGACAGGAAACTCGTTGACCATCGATGGGATTCAGGTGTCAGCTTTGATGAGTCGTTACTCTGATGAACGAAACATGGGTGGTTTTTTCTGGACGCTTGGAGCCGGTTACCGGGTTTGGAATGCGGAGTGGAAGAAAAGGCCAGGCGAAAAAGAAGCGATGAGGCTGACGTTGGTTGACCAGGACGGCTACCTCCACCATAGGGTACAGGGCAAAGGCGTAACTGGTCACGGTAGGCTCGGTTATAGATTTGTTGCGAGCCAATGGCCGCTAGCGATCGGTGCACATCTGGGTATCCGGCATATGAATTCCCAGGTTCGTGACTCGGATGTGCCGGCTAAAGAGCAAGAAGAACTACAACTGACTTATTCAGACATAACTGAAAAAGAACGTACTCATCTCAAGAATCGCATGATGACGCGAGCTGATATCTCCCTTGATTTTGGGTTTGCATTTTAAGTCGTTAGCAACGTCGGTATCGAAAAAAAATCATAAAAATCGGTAGGTTATATCAATTTCGGTATAGGCCCTGTCGGCCCAGTGCGCTGGTATGCCGAAAAGCGTAGGCGGCAGCGGTAATTTCACATAAATAATTGAGTCTAAATTAGCTGTCTAACGGGTTATGGCTCCCAGCTAGGAGCCGTCCCGGTAGTCCGGGTTTCTTTTTATCGAGGTGGTTTGCTCTGTGACTTTGCGCGTTGCGATTGATGCCAGGATGATTAAACCTGGGAGTATGCACGGGATTGCCAGGTACGTATACGAATTGATTCGTGGACTGGCGATGCGCGATACCGGCCTAGAGTATTTCATATTGGTTAATCGAGATAGCCCACTACGGTCAGAGTCTTGGCCGTCTCATATCCATTTGGAGCAAGTGAACTCCGCGTGGATTAGTTTTCGCGAGCAAGTCGAGATTCCACAAATACTGAAGCGACGATCGGTCGATCTCTTTCATGCCCCCTCGTTCGTAGCTCCTCTTATGGTCCCTTGTAAGATGATTATGACTATTCATGATTTGAATCACTTGGTCCTCCCACAGTTCTACACACCTCTCCATCAACTGTATTACAGGGTCTTTGTTAAAAGCTGCATTGCAAGATCCACGTACATTTTAACGGTGAGTCAATTTTCGAAAAAAGAAATCATCAGAACTCTCGGTCTCGATACTGAGAAAGTTTTTGTGACCTATAACGGTGTGAGTCAGGCTTATAAGCCCGTAACCGATCAAAATGAGTTGGCTTATGTTCGCGAGATTTATGAACTCCCGGAAGAGTTTATTCTTTGCGTGTCAAATAACAAACCTCACAAGAACGTGCATCAACTTGTGAGGGCATACTGTCAAGCCAAGATAGAAACACCACTTGTTTTGGCCACGCCAGTTGATCGAGCGCTATTGCGTCTCGCCGATTCGTTCGGGAAAAAACATCTCATATATTTTTCAAAGTTTATTGCCGAGGACCATCTTCCCGCAGTTTATTCGCTTACGCGGCTTTTTGTATACCCATCTACGTACGAGGGGTTTGGTCTTCCGCCGCTTGAGGCGCTCTGCTGCGGGGCTCCCGTGGTCGTCGCACGCTCGTCGTCTTTGCCTGAGGTTGTTGGTGACAATGCCATTTTTGCAAATCCATATGATCACCTTGATATTGCGAAAGCGTTGGAGCGAGGCATCACAAATCCGATTACAAGTCACGAATCTTCCGACACGATTGCTGAGCATCGCTCCAAGTTTTCATGGGACAGGATGACAGAACAAACTTTGCAGCTATACAAAAGTTGTCTTGGTGTTGGGCCCAGACCAGCCGGTCAAGACGCTGTATTCCATCCTGAGGGGGCTTTGTGAGAATCGGGATCAACGGGCGTTTTTTGGTCGCAAAAAGAACGGGTGTGCAAAGAGCGGCCTACAACTTGGTCAAGACGTTGGTTGAGATTGACCGCGATAATGATTACTTTATTTTTACTGGCAACGAACAAGTGGGCGCTGCGGAGTGGAATTATCCGAATGTCACCGTAATTGGGGATCACCTTATCCCTAGTGAAAGTATTAAAAATCACGTTTGGGAGCAGGTCTGGTTGCCCCGTCTAGCGAAGCAACACAGTATTGATATTCTGCACTCTCCGGCTAATATCGCTCCGCTCTTTTACCGCGGCAAATCAATCATCAATATTCACGATCTTTGCTTTGTTGTGAACCCTCAGTGGTACAGCTTTGCTTTTAGAACGTTGTACAACATTGTTATTCCTCAGTTGGCGCGACGAGCTACAAAGGTCATAACAAACAGCAACAATTCAAAAAACGATCTCCTGCAGTACTTCAAATTGGCAGCTGAGAAAGTGAGTCTAGTTTATTGGGCTGTAGACGATGTATTCTCCCTTCCTCCATCCGAGAAGGACCCCGTAGATGCTACGAAAGATCAAGACTACATTCTCTACGTTGGATCTCTGGAACCGAGAAAGAACATTAATGTTCTGATTGAAGCGTACGAAAAACTTCGGCATGACTTCCCCGCGATTAGGACAAAGTTGATTCTCATCGGTGGAGAAAGCCCTTTGTTTGCTTCGGTGCAGCTTAAAGCGCGTGAATTCAGAGATGATGTGGTTTTTAAAGGTTTTGTTTCTGATGTTGAGTTGGGTGATTTCTATAGAAAAGCTAAGCTGGTTGCCTACCCCAGTCTTTATGAAGGATTTGGACTTCCTCCCCTTGAAGCTATGGCCTCAGGGGTGCCTGTCGTGACTAGTTCGACCAGCAGTATACCTGAGGTGGTGGGGCGAGCCGCGATATTAGTGGACCCGCGTGATCGAGATCAATTGACGAAAGCCATGCACCGGGTCCTGACTGATTCGTCCTTGCGTGAGTCAATGGTGAAAGCAGGTTCGCAACAGGTGTTAAGGTTTAACTGGTACCGCGTGGCAAGAAGTGTCCTAGCGGTGTATCATGAGGTTTATAATCAGCGCCCCCATCAACCAGCCACAGTGAGGTCGTTTATTCCAAGAAAAATTTGGATGGCGCTAAGGAACATTGAAAATGCGAAGACAGCAGTTTTGGACGAGAAAAGACTGCGGTTTCTTATGAGTTCGAAACGGAGATGACCATGAGTATGCGACGACATCGAATCAAGAATTTATTACGTGATGGTAGTGCTGGGCAGAGAGTAAAGGTTTGTGGATGGGTGAGGTCTAGGCGCGAATCTAAGGCGTTTGCATTTCTTGTAGTTAATGACGGTTCCTGTCAGGCGACCTTACAGTGCGTGATTGATCAAGGAACTCCGGGCTTTGAATTGTTGGGACGATGTCAAACGGGCGCTTCCGTTGGCATCGAGGGCGAGCTAAAGTCCAGCCAAGGCAAAGGCCAAGCATGGGAGGTTCATGCAACCAGATTGGAGCTTTTTGGGGAGGCTGATCCAGAAACGTATCCACTACAGAAGAAAGGACACACTCTTGAGTTCCTGAGAGAGATTGGGCACTTGCGTGGACGAACAAATACTTTTGGTGCGGTCTGGCGCGTGCGCAATGCCCTGGCGTTTGGGGTGCACGAGTTTTTTCAAAATCAGGGTTTCGTTTGGGCTCATACCCCAATTATTACGGCCAGTGACTGTGAGGGTGCCGGTGAAATGTTTACCGTCACGACGTTAGACCCTGCGCAGCCACCCAGAACTGAAAAGGGGCAGATAGATTGGTCAAAAGATTTTTTTGGCAAGCGAGCGCATCTGACGGTCAGTGGCCAGCTTGAGGGAGAGTTTTTAGCCCTATCACTTGGTGACATTTATACTTTTGGACCAACATTTCGGGCAGAAAACTCAAATACGACTCGCCACCTGTCGGAATTCTGGATGATTGAGCCAGAGATGGCTTTTGCGGATCTCGAAGATGACATGCAGCTTGCCGAAGATTTCATCAGATATTTGTGCCGGTATGCGGTCGAGCGCTGTGCTGATGAATTGTCATTCCTCAGTGACATGTATAAAGGTTTGACGCCCCAGGAAATTGCCACCTTAGCTGATACTAAGTTCTCGAGAATTTCTTACACAGATGCGGTCAAAGAACTCGAAAAGGTAGCCGGAAAATTCGAGTTTCCCGTGAAGTGGGGTATTGACCTTCAGTCAGAGCATGAGCGCTACCTGACGGATCACGTGTTTAAGGGGCCAGTTATAGTTAATAATTATCCGAAAGATATTAAGGCCTTTTACATGCGCCAAAATGACGATGGTAGAACCGTGGCCGCCATGGACGTTTTGGCCCCCAGGATCGGGGAAATTATCGGGGGCAGTCAGCGGGAGGACC
>JBEIGW010000218.1:0-4939 GCA_040381655.1 Deltaproteobacteria bacterium | reverse complement strand
TCGTTGGATTCTTCTTCTAAAGAAGACCCCCGCATATCTGATAGGAATTATTTTAGGCACAGCCATTCACTTTTCTCTAGGACTCGAGTCAGCCACTGTGGCACTGCCAGAAACACTGAGCCAAGATTTGGACGAAGGATTTGCCAGCATATATGCGCTTATTGCCAAGGACGCCGCTGCGCTGACTGTGATTTTTGAATTCGCTATTACAATTGCGATTTTAGCGAGTATTGAGACTATGGTATCCACCGCATCCCTTGATAAAATGTCGGGAGACGGTCGATCCTCAAATTATAATAAAGAATTGATAGCCCAAGGTTTTGGTAATTTTTTGTGCGGACTTTTTTCTGCCCCACCGATCACAGGCGTTATGATTCGCAGTACAGCCAATCTACAGTCTGGCGCGACAAATAACACATCAACTATTTTTCATGGCGTACTGCTGCTAGGTGCATTGCTCGTTTTTGGACAGTCGTTACACTTCATCCCTGCAGCTGCCCTTGCCGCCATTTTGGTTCATGCCGCTCTAAGATTAATCAACATCAAATCTGTACGTGTACTCGCCGCCGAGGATAAGAGGCACGCCGTAACATTCGCAGCCACCACTGTGGCTGTTGTTGGATTCGGAGTATTGACCGGTGTGGCTGTTGGCTTTGCGCTCAGCGCTTTCTGGCTACTTCGGCGCTTTGTTTCACTAGAAATTCGGCGAAGTGATTCAAAAGTGGAACTACATGGTATCGCGACGTTTATGGATCTTCCTCGAATACTGAAATTTCTTGAAAGCCTACCGAGGGACGTCACGTTTGATATTTGCACTAAAGGTTTGCGGTACGTTGATCCATCTGCACGGGATGCGATTGAAAGCCTAAAGTCTCGCGCCCAAAACTAGTCTTTATATATAGGCCCCTTGGCAAGTGACTTTCTAACGCCTTCAACAACCAGATCAACCTCATCTGAGGTAATCCCAAAATGCGGCGTGAAGCGTAGAGCGTTTTTACCGCCATGAATCACCCCTATTCCATTCAGACGCATATCAAGCTCTACACATTTTTTGCCGAGAACCGTATAACCGTCCTGAGCCAATTCGACTGAGAAAAGTAGCCCCGTCCCTTGCACTTTAGTAATTACACCAGGAAACTCTTTCATGAGAGCTCCGAATTTCCGTAAAAATTCTTGCCCTTTATCGACGATATTTTTACGAAGCTCAGGGGTCAGCGAATCTAACACCGCACAAGCAACTTCCAAAGCGCGTGGATTTGTGGTCATCGTATTACCGTAAACACCTTTTTTGTAGTAAGCAGCCGTCTCCGCTGTCATCGCAAGCACAGATAGCGGATACTGACCAGCATTGATCGCCTTAGAATACGTTTCCATATCAGGTGGATCACACGTTTCAAAACCGGGATAATCACAGATGCTCAAGTTACCCGTAGTCCGAAGTCCAGACTGAATCGCATCCATAATAAGCATGGAACCATGCTCCTTGGTCAGTCGTCTCGCCTCATCATAAAACTCCCTGGTCGTAGCAACACCGGGATTTCCCTCCCCCATGACTGGCTCAATAAACATAGCCTCATAGTAGATGCCGTCTTTTTCAGCTTTTGCAAATGCTGCACGAAGTTGTTCAAGATTGCCAGGCTCAATGACGTCAAGCTGGGTGTCTTCCCGGTAGCTCGCTAAAACATCGTATGATTTTCGAGACGAGTGAGACATTTTAGCAGGTCTCTCGGTTCGGCCGTGAAAACTCCCAATTTGGGATAAAAACCTGATTTTACGACCAGCATATCGTCCACCGGGATCCGTCATAGTTTTGGCTTTGATATCGCTGATACGACAAGCAACGGTCATCGATTCGGAACCAGAATTCAAGCATAAGAATTTAGCAAAGGGTCTACGCAGATGATCGGGCCTATTATGACCGACCTCTTTGAACATTCTATCGATAAATCGCTTTTGTGAAAAATTAGCCGTCATGACATTGGCCATCACCAAATCCTGCGACATCGCACGAATAACTTTTTCGGGACCATGCCCAAGACCCAACATGCCATAACCACCGTTGTCATGGACGACTGCGCCGTGACTTGTGATAATCCAGGGCCCTTTAGCCATGAACGCAACATAAGGATTTACTGCCACGTCTTTGTAGAAATTGACAAATCCGTCTTGAAGAAAATGAATCAGATCTTTTTCCGACTTTTTAAACCACTCCGGGTACTCATTCTTAAGGCAAGACCACCACTGATACGCATCATCTATTGCTTGAACCAGCTGCGGAAACTTCGGCAAAAATTTCTCGATAATGGCGTCGTCTAAACCGACGGTTTGACAGGGCCCCGAAAAGCTCCGAATCTCTTTTAGTTTTTGCATCGACGACATAACATCACCCCCTCTTCGTAACTGTCCGGTCAAACAACTTTAATCGGGCACGTTCGCAATCTTCACACCTTTTGCAATAAGCTCGTTAAGCTCAGCATGTTTCACGTTTTGATCACCTACCAAAAGCTCAAACACTTTATTGGATAAAGCCGAAGACATTTTTTCATTCTGACTAATTTCCCAAATTTCAAGAGCTAATAACCATTCATCTCGATAGTCGCCTAAAACAGCCTTAACAAGGTTTTCATAGGCCTCGTGATTTACGCCGCGACGCATATCACGAACTTTCGAGTAACAGTCAAAAATTTTGAGCTCATCGGTGGTGTAAGGGCTTTGCCGACCAGGCTGAGTGGAAACACCACCCATCTGATAATCACCATAGGACGCGCGATCTGCTGGACCACCAAAAACACTCGTGACACCCTCGCCCACCGGCATATCAAACTCGCCCCAAGCAGGTTCAAAGTAAATTTGACCGCCACGTGACACCGTACAATCAGTCCATGTTAGATATAGTAGTTTTCCCTGCTGGCGAACAATATTAGTTACGATGCCCTGAACTCTGAAGCCATTTATAAAATCGAGATTGGCTCTTTTACCTTGAACAATGCCGGCTTCAGAAAGATCTCGATCCGATAAATCGACTGGCGATCGGCTGGGAATGGGTGCCCAACGACCGAGTGGTGTTGAAAATCCATGCGCGTGACGGGACCTCCCCTGTCCGGAAAACTCTCGGCTATTAAAACAAAGCTGAGTAGGGCCATCGAATTTTATATAGTGAGGCTCACCTCGATCACCGTAGACTGCCGCCTCGTACCTAGACAAAACACCACTGATTTGGAGGCCAGAATCAAGCTGAACGGTATTGACCGTTTTAGATTTTCGCGCCTGCTCCAAACCCCACACGCCACCAATCCTAAATGACAGTTTACCCTCGAGATCATTAAGCACATGTGTTAGCTGTGCCAAGGACTCTGCAACGAAAAGCTGCGGCTGCGGTTCTGTTATGTCGTAGGATACTTCGACACACTTCACAGTGAGTGGAATCTTTCGAATCTTAGGGTGAAGACAAGCTTGACTTTCACCAACACTGGACAATAAACCTGCTCCGTAAATCTTTGGTGATTTTAGATCACCAACTAGTCCGTACTCAACCGTCCACCACGCCATTCTGGAAACCATGGCGGCTTCGGAAACATATGAGACATTCTGCACAGCCCTGTCGAGCGCCTTCTGAGCTGCAGCAATCTCCCCGGGCTTGGTGTCCGGATTTTCCTTAATATCGGACAAGACCCTTATGGCCTCATACAAGGCAAGGTCTTCACTACTCATGATTGTTCGTTCCGCTATCTTAGCGTACTGCTTAAGGTACTCGCGGTAATTGGGGTCAGCAATAATCGGAGCGTGTCCTGCCGCTTCATGAACGATATCGGGTGCTGGAGTATATGCAATGTGATCGATTGATCTCATATCGGTGGCAATCGGTAAAATGCCACGAGCTTGCAAATCAAGGAACGCAATTGGCGGGATGAATCCGCAAACTGGTACTGCACCCCAGCCGAACTCTCTGAGAGCCATATCCATCTCGGAAACCCTCGGAATACGATCAAGCGGGATACCTGTCTTCTTAAGTCCCTCGAGATAAACACTAACTGCATGATCTCGAAAATACTCACGAGATTGCCGCATGATATAGCGCCAGGCCGCATGATCCCGACTGGTATACTTTTCATAATCCTGCACGGCGCAGTAACGACGCAAATATTGTGGCAATGATTCCAAACTCGTTTGGCGCATTTTTTAAACCTCTGCACTCCTTCAAGTTTGATGGACTATCACAAAATGAACGCCCCGCAACCGCGGGGCTTTTGTAACATATCAAAATTATGGGTTTTAGTAATCGTCTTTGTCGTCGTCGTCGTCCTCGTCATCATCCTCATCTTCGTCATCATCTTCATCCTCAAGGTCATCACCGTAATCGTCGTCCTCATCAGTGGCCGCAGATGATCCAAAGTCCTCTTCGTCATCTTGATCCTCATCATTTGCTCGAGACCAAGTACGAGGGGTATCGTCGTCCTCGTCCTCTTCCTCAAGAGCCTCTTCCTCTTCTTCGTCCATCTCTTCGACAATGTAATCTTCAATGTCGAGGTCACGTCGATTTTCCAACCATTCCTTCGCGATCTCTTCCTCGTCGAAACCTGCCTTAATCGTTTTGCCCGTGTGAATGTTATAAACCTTCCAGCTCACAGTAACCCCTCAGTCAAATTCTATTTTTTTTTTGCAGCCCGACGAGCCCTTATTTAGACGACGACTCCATCAGTAACCTTCCAAAATTGTACGTTCGTAACCATGTGTCAATCAAGAGACGAACTCTCGGTTATGGTTAGATAGAAACGGCGCTGATTTGGTATTTTACAAAATTGAAGCGAGCACCGTCGAAAGGACCAGATCGCTCCTTTAAATAACCGAAACCATTTGCTTAATTCAAAAGCCAAACGCTAGACTGAATTCCCGGAGTGAAACCCTCGTATCACCCACCCCCCCGATTCAGCCCCAAGTC
>JBEIGW010000217.1:0-4941 GCA_040381655.1 Deltaproteobacteria bacterium | reverse complement strand
TTGCATGTCATTAACATTGAGGTGCCATCGCTACGCGACCGGCCACGCGACATCGAATTGCTATCCAATTACTTTCTTGCTCTTTACAGCGACCAATTTAATAAACCACTGATGTCATTTGCCCCGGACGCAATAAACAAGCTTATGACTTACCGCTGGCCGGGCAATGTTCGCGAGCTCAACAATGTCATTCAACGTACAGCGCTTCTTGCAAATTCCTCGATTATCACCGCCCGTGATATTCCTGTGGAACTCGGGCAAGCCGTCAGTGCAGACAATTGGATCTCGGCTTTACCAATAGGTAAGCCACTAGCCGAGGTGGAAACCCAATTTATTCTTGAAACGTTGAAGTTTCATGACGGCAACCGTACTCATGCGGCCCGTACCCTAGATATTTCTCTGCGCACACTTCGAAATAAAATCAACGAGTTTACAGCCTTGGGCCTTCACGTAACCGCTGCCAGTGGGAGTAAGTAATGAGTAACGTGATCGGTGGAATTTTCAATTTCAGTGACAAAATCCAGATGGAATCTCTCTCGCAGAGAAGCCGTCGCAATGAAGTGATAACGGGAAACATCGCTAATGCCGAAACTCCTGGCTACCGCGCATTTGGTTACGACTTTGAAAAACAGCTTCAAGATCTCTCAGCAAGTAAGGAGACCGTTGGAGTAAAAACCACTGATCCAAGACATCTCAAAAATAACTTCACTAGCGCCGACGGCAAGATAAAGCCCGACGTGTACGTACGCCCAAGTGAATCAGTCGACGAGGACGGGAACACGGTTGATATGGATGCAGAGATGTCCCAACTGGCGCAAAACCAGATTCTCTTCAGAACAGCGGTTGAAACTCTCAATCGGAAAATTGGCACTCTCAAATATGCGATTAATGGAGGTCGCTGATTATGGGAATGTTTAAGTCGATGGCAATCAGTGGTTCAGCCCTCAGTGCTAACCGTCTCAGGATGAACACATTGAGCGCCAACCTTGCTAACGCCAACACAACTCGCACCGAAGAGGGCGGGCCATACAAACGTCGGGATGTGGTTTTCAGTGCCACGCCTGCTGGGTCTGCGTTCGAGGATTTTCTCAATGACACGAACGGGGCACAGCTGAGCAAAGTAAAGGTCGTAGGCATCCACGAGGATACAAAAGAGCCGCGCATGGTATTCGACCCCACCCACGCAGATGCCAACGCTGATGGATATGTCGCCATGCCAAATATTCAAGTGATGACCGAGATGGTTAACATGTTAGCAGCGACTAGGGCTTACGAAGCAAATGCTACTGCCGTTAATGAAGCAAAGCAGATGGCAATTAAAACGCTTGAAATTGGTCGATAAACCCAGATGAATGGAGATGATTTATGAGTATCTCAACCGCAAAAAGTGCCGCTCAAGAAGTTCTGGCTCAAATGCGCGAGATCCAATCCGAGACTCGCAAGCGCGCAGACCTCGGCGCGCCGGCGGCATCGGAAGGCGGCTCATCTTTTATGGAGCACCTAAAGTCTGGCCTAGCCGAGGTCAACGAAATGCAAAAACGCGCTGATTCGATGGCTATGGATCTCTCTTCGGGAAAAAACGACAACCTACATGAGACCATGCTTGCTACCACCCAAGCAGAGCTGACTTTTAACCTCATGGTCCAGCTACGCAATAGGGCTCTAGAGGCTTATCAGGAAGTGATGAGGATGCCTGTCTAGTCATGGTTAGCTGGTTTTCATCATCGTTTTAACGGGAGTATTACGTGAACAACTTCATGACGTTCTTGAAAAAATTTGGTGGCCAGGCTTCAGCTTTTTGGCAAAGCCTGTCAATGGCACGAAAGCTCACCCTTGCGGGCGTCATGACACTAGTATTCGTTGCAATCGGAAGCCTCATGTTTATGAAGAGCGAGACTCCGCATGAATATATTTTCACCGACGTATCGACCGAAGACACGCAAGCCATCCTAAATGAATTCCGCCGTCTTAACATTACAGACTATGAAGTCGACTCTAAGGGAATAAAAGTACCAACCCCTCGTGCCGCCGAATTGAGAATGCAGCTTGCGCAGGAAGGTCTACCTAGTCATGGTGTTGTCGGCTGGGAAAAATTCGACTCTCAAGACTTCACTCGTACGGAGTTCGAGCAGAATATACACCGCCTGCGTGCGATCCAAGGCGAGATATCGAGGACCATTACGGCGATCGAAGGCATTTCATCGGCTCGCGTGCATATTGTCACTCCCAAACAAAGCTTATTCGTGGAAGAGCAAAAGGAGCCCACTGCTGCCATCTATATTCGAACCAAACGTGGCGCGAAGTTAAATGACCGACAAATAAAAGGCATACAACATTTGGTATGTAGGTCCGTTGAGGGGTTGAAGCCTAATAATGTAACTATTATTGATCAGGAAGGTCAGATGCTCACTAAAGTGGAGAGCGAGGACTTTGCTTCTAAAATGACTAAAGAAATGCAGACATACAAACAGTCCGTAGAGAGAGACCTTGAGGCTAAAATCCGTAGCCTTGTCGGGCGAATCGCGGGGTCTGAGCGTGTTGAAGCAAAGGTCGACGTTGCTGTGGACTTTACCCAAGAAGAGCAAACGATCAGTGAAGTGGACCCTGAGAAGGTCGCCGTGGTTTCAAAGAACACTCAAGGGTCCTCTATGGAGGGTAGCGGTCTTAATCCAACTGGGATCCCAGGGAGTAAGTCCAATGTCCCTGGGGAGCAGGAAAATGTTCAACAGACCGGCTCTAAATCTCAAAACAAACAAGACAGCGAGCTTATCAACTACGACGTTTCCAAAACGATCGCCAAGAAGACGCTGCCGGTGGGCAACATCAAACGCATCAGCGCCGCCGTACTCGTGGATGGAAGACAGGAATTTCCTCTGGATGGGGCGAAGCCCGTTTTTGAGCCGCGAACTGCTGATGAAATGAAGCAAATTGAAGACATTGTCCGTAAAGCAATAGGCTATCAACAGGGTCGCGATGAGGTCACGGTCACCAACATGATGTTCCAAATGGATCCTGTTCAGGCTCAAGCTATAAATGAAGTTAAGAAAGAAAATCGCGACTACATATCAACTCTTGCATTATCGAGTGCAGCCGCTTTCGGCCTGGTGATGTTCTTTCTCTTCATTGTCCGGCCCTACTTCCGCTGGTTATCTTATGATCCTGAACGCAGATCTGAGCAGACTCTTGCAGAGGAATATAGGCCGGAGTTGGATGTTGGCACCGGTGGAAGTATCCAGGTGAAAGAGGATGTCCCGTTTGAGAAGCTGACGCCGAAAGAGCAAATAATGTATTTAGCAAAAAACGAGCCCAAGAGAACTACTGAAGCGATTCGAATGCTTCTGAATCCGCATCAAAATGCGAGCTAAGGAGTAACGCTTCATGGCAATCAATACCGATGGACAGAAGAAACTTGGCCGCTTTATAAAGAAAGACAGTAAACTACTGTCTTCTGTTGAAATGGTTGACTACAATTTCAATGAAATCGGCAACGCCCAGCCTGTGGCTTACGACAATCCTGACCGTAATATCATAAATGCTCGCTTTCACGACCCTGCAGAGATCGCTGCCAACGTAAAAAAGCCGCCATCCATCGATTCTCTTCTTGAGGACGTGAATAAACCGCGCCTCGGATTGATACTTCCGGCCGACTTTACCCAAGACTGGCACAATGAACGCTCGAATAAGAAAAAGAAAAAGCCAAATACAGATGATGATGAAGAAGACGAGATCGACCACGCCGCGCTCGCTCGGTCTCGGAGTCGAGCTGACTTTCAGCACAAATCACCGTTCAACGCGACGAAGTCCGGATCCAGCGAATATTCAGAACACGGCATCCAAAATTCTCCGGACTCCCAACATTTCGCGGCACGCCCGATATCTCCAGAGGTCGTTCGAAGTAGCGAAAATCCGGGTGCAGAGAAATTCATGACGGAAGACGTGATGTCGTCCGCTATAAACAAGGCATTTATAAAATCTGCCGAGGCTGACGCGGCGCGCGTAGTTGATCCCCAAGACACGAACAACGACTCATTTACTCCACTACCAACCCAAAGCCAAAACGGGCCGATCGCCGCTGAGGAACAAGCCATCGAATCATGGAAGCTACAGCAAGAACTAGCCCGACAAAATGAGCGTCTTCTTGATGATCTTAAAATCCAAGCGCGGTCTGAAGGATATCAGGCGGGTTTTAGGGAGGGCGAAGAGAAGGGTTTGCTTAGCGGACAGAAAAAAGCCGCCCAGGTGTTTCGAAAAGTCGAAGAGATCATCACCGAATTTGATGGCCTAAAGGCAATTGTTCTCGATAACGTTCAGAAAAACTTCTATGAACTCAGTCAAGCGATTGGAGAGGCTTTACTTGGTCGCGAGTTTAGTATCAAACCAGAAGCTTACGCCACCATGATCCAGAGGGTCATTAAAGACACGATTGCCCCAAATGAATTCAAGGTGAAAATGCACCCAGAAACCTGGCAACGGGTTTATGACCTGGGAATTCCAGAACTCTCCCCACACCTTGTGAAAGACCCATCAGTTGCGATTGGCGAGTTCCGCGTGGAGAGCAAGCTAACCGTCGTCGACGTCAGCGCGAAAAAACTTGTGCAGCAGCTGCTGGAAAAGGTCGATATCAATCTATTTGAAGATAAAAAAGTCAGCTAAAACTTGTTTGTAATATGCACGGTGATACATGACATCTAGCAGCAATATCCGAGCGTTTGATCGCGAGTCCCTACGCGGCGCCATGACGTCTATTGACTGGGATCCTCAGGGTAGAGTGTGTGACATCGTCGGTACTGTTATTGAGGCGATTTTACCAAATACACCGATCGGCAGCATCGTATCAATTGGCGCGCCTGTTCCGGGAGGGCAGATACTCGCTGAAGTGGCCGGGTTTAAGAACGACCGAGCACTCCTTATTCCTTACTCATCGGTTCAGGGTGTATCACC
>JBEIGW010000216.1:0-4976 GCA_040381655.1 Deltaproteobacteria bacterium | reverse complement strand
GTTGAATCCCGAGATCGGCATCGTAAATCACTCCTTAAAAGAAGCAGGGATCATTTCGGAGAACGTCTATTGGCTGTCGAGTCCCGGTATGGCAATGTGGTCGACAATCATGCTGAACGTCTGGAAGTACACACCTTTTGTCACGATCTGCGTCCTCGCTCGATTGCAGACGATTCCGCTTGAACTCTACGACGCCGCAAAGATCGATGGCGCTGGAACGATACGGCGATTCTTTGATATCACACTCCCGCAGCTGGCAGAGGTACTCGCCGTTGTCGTGGTGTTTCGAACGATCTGGACCTTTAATAAATTTGAGGAAATCTATTTGCTTACCAGAGGAGGTCCGGGAACATCAACTTTTAATTTGGCGATCTATTCTTTTGAACAGAGTATTGCCAACCTGAAGATGGGAGTCGGTGCCGCAACCGGAGTCGTCATGATGTTCATTCTGTTTGCAGGAAGCTTGATTTACCTTAAGTTATTTAAATTTGATGAGGAGTAAGCTGAGTGGCCCGACGATTCAATAAAGCCTCATTGCTTTCAAACATAATTCACTTTGTCGCACTCGCAGGCATTAGTTTTTTAATTTGCGTCCCGCTTATCTGGGCACTTAGTACGTCTCTAAAACCAAAAGCTGAGTTGAGTGCAACTCCGCCAACGATCATTCCGCAGGTGATGACGCTCGATAACTATAGTCATCTCATTACAGGTAAAGCGCAGTATTTTTCAGCTGACGCAGGTTACAAGGCGAACTCGACGCCTCCCCAATACTTCGTTGGCTGGTTTATCAACAGCCTGATTGTGAGCTTCTTTAGCACCGTCATTAGTTTGGTGATCAGTACGCTGGCAGCCTATAGCATCACCCGGTTTAAATACAGAGGCCGAAAGATTGTCCCTTACGCAAGCCTCTTGGGTTACATGGTTCCGTCCATCATTTTGGTCTTCCCACTCTTCATGATTATGGCAAAGCTGGGACTAACCGATTCTCTCTGGAGCCTTGTCTTGGGCTATGTCTCAATTAGCCTGCCCTTCTGTATGTGGTTGCTCTGGGCCTTTTTCCGGGGAATCCCAATAGAACTTGAGGAGGCTGCGATGATTGACGGGGCAAGCCGGATCAGAGTTTTTATGACCATTATCCTGCCGATGGCATTTCCTGGAATTATTGCAGCAGGCATTTTTTCAATCATTGTGTCTTGGAATGACTTTCTGTTTGCAAGAGTCTTCATGAATTCCGTAGAGAATCTCCCGTTGACGGTCGGGGTCATGCTGTTCTTCGAAGGGGTACATGTAGATTGGGGCTTGATGATGGCGTCGGCGGTGCTGATGACAGTGCCGATGGCGATTCTCTTCATGTTGTTGCAGCGACATCTCGTTGCAGGCTTTGGTGCGGGTGCCGTTAAAGGATAGCGAGCAATGATTAAGATTGAAAACCTAGTGAAACAGTTTGGCAAGGTGGAAGTATTAAAAGGGATTGATCTTGAGTTTCCAGAGAAAGAGTTTATTAACCTTGTTGGGCCAAGCGGATGTGGCAAGACTACCCTGCTTCGAATTATTGCGGGTTTAGATGATCCAACGAGTGGAGAAATTTATTTTAATGATAAGCCCATCAGTGGTCTATCCCCTCGCGAGCGAGACATTGCGATGGTCTTTCAGAGTTATGCGCTCTACCCCCATTTAAATGTTGCTGAAAATCTTGGCTATGCACTGAAACTTCGCGGCTTAAGCAAGGCTGATATCGCTAAGCGGGTATCGGAGGTCGCTTCTGTTTTGGAAATCGAAAAGCTGCTGGATCGAAAGCCAAAAGCACTCTCGGGCGGACAGCGTCAGCGTGTGGCCCTAGGTCGGGCAATGGTGAGGAAGCCGGGGTTATTTCTGATGGATGAGCCACTGAGCAATCTTGATGCAAAGCTCAGAACCTCGATGCGTAGCGAACTCAAGCGATTCCACACTCACTTGGGCGTAACGACAATTTATGTAACCCATGACCAGCTTGAAGCAATGTCAATGTCTGATCGTATAGCTGTATTCGATGGTGGAGTCGTACAGCAGTTTGGAACGCCGATGGAGATCTTCCGTCGGCCCAACAATCTGTTCGTCGCAGAGTTTATTGGTAGCCCCCCGATGAACTTTATACATTCGGTTGAGGTTGAGAATGGCCACTTAATTTTAAAGAATTCAGGCGGGGTGGCTCGGAGGTTATGCATGCTTCCAGGGGTCTATCAGCATCTTAAGTCAGGCCAAAAATGTGTTCTCGGAGTGCGCCCTCAGGATGTTGCCGTGACTGATTCCAGTCAGGCAGACTTATTTGCGCGGATCGATTTGGTGCAGTTGTTGGGCTCTAATAAACTGGTCGAGCTCAATCTCCCGGATCGCGAAGGTTTGCGGATGTCCGTTGAGATGCCTGCGGACGTTTTCTGTGACCGAGGGGCTACAGTGGGGCTTAATTTTGTGAAGGAACGAGTTCACCTGTTTGACCCGTTAACTACGACGAATCTTGCGTTGAGTTAAGAGGTTAACGTGGACAAGAAAACGCAAGAACGAGAAGCGGCCTTTAAGATTCTTCAGCGCGCTTACATCGGGTCAGGAAAGATTGAGATGTTCCCCAAAGTCTTTCCGCAGAACCTCATGGATGTCGCTGCTCTCTACACGCCGGGGGTCGGCTATTTGGTCAAGGAGATTCTCGAACGTGATGAGGCGCTCGGCGAGTTGACCGGTCGCGACAATTCTGTGGCCGTCGTGACGGATGGCACTGCGGTTCTGGGATTTGGAGCTGTTGGTCCAAGGGCGGCCTTGCCGGTTATGGAGGGTAAAGCGTCGATGTTTAAGCTTCTTGTTGGCATCGATGCGACTCCAATTTGCGTCGCGACAAAGAACGCAGATGAACTTGTGACGGTGTTAAAACAGTTAGAGCCGACTTTTGGAGGCTTTAACTTAGAAGACGTTGGAAGTCCAACCTGCTTCAGAGTCATGAGACAAGCCGTTAGTTCGCTGAATGTACCCATTATTCATGATGATCAATACGGGACCGCGACAGTCGTTATTGCAGGATTAAAAAATGCTTTAAAACTCCTTGGTCGTGATCCGGGTAGTCAGACCGTCGTTGTGTGCGGAGATGGGGCAGCCGGAACGGCGACAACCCGTCTATTGCTTGCCTCTGGGTTTGGCGACGTTCGTGTCGTGGGTCTTCAGGGCACACTAATTGACACGATCAACTACCCAGACGAGCACAAAAATGCGCTTGCCAAAATGACCAATAAAAACCGGGTCAATGGCGGGCTCGCGCAGGCAATGCGAGGCGCTGATATTTTTGTAGGGCTCTCCACCGGCGGTATCGTCAATGCAGATCTCATCCGGAGCATGAATAAAGACCCCATTGTTTTATCGATGGCAAATCCGATTCCCGAAATCATGCCGGAGGAATCTCAGGCGGGAGGAGCAGCCATCATTGCCACCGGACGCTTTGACTATCCTAATCAATGCAATAACGTCTTAGCATTCCCGGGGCTGATGCGGGGCGCACTAGACACCTCGGCCACTGAAGTGAGTGAGGCGGTATGCCTGCGCGCGGCCGTTGCCATTGCGGATGATGTACCAAGTCACTTGTTGGCTTCGGATAACATATTGCCAACTCCTTTGTCTGAGACACTCTATCCAAGCGTGTCAGAGGCGGTCGCTAGAGCGGTGATAGAGTTTGGCTTCGCTCGGCGATTCCCTGCAAAGGGAGAGGTGCTCGAAAAGACAGAAAAATATCGAAGGGCTGTAACGTGGCGACTCAAGCAATTAGTAGAGGATCACTTCTCGGGCTAGTTCAATGGCTGTAAAGCTGGTCGATATCGCTAAGGCTGCCGGCGTCTCAAAGGCCACAGCGTCGCGAGCGTTATCAAATCCAGATAGGGTCAGCAATAAAACAAGATTGGTTGTTGAAAAAGCCGCTAAGCGGCTCAACTATGTTTCGGATGGGGTGGCCAGGGCGCTTTCAGAGCGAAGAACTCGAACCATCGGTGCAATTGTTCCTACGCTTGAGAATGCAATTTACGCGATATCAATGCAGGGGCTTGAGCGTGAGTTAGCCAAATACGGTTACACGCTGCTAATTGCTTCTCATCAGTTTAATCTCGCGCAGGAAATCGTCGCGCTCACTTCCTTAATCAGCCGTGGAGTAGATGCGATTGCTTTAGTCGGTTTGTTGCATGAACCTCAGGCATTCACGTTAATCAAGAACGCGGGAATTCCTTACGTCTGCAGCTGGAACCTCCAGAGCGCAAAAATAGTTCACCCGATGATTGGGTTTGATAATAAGCACGCCGCAGAAATACTGGTGAACCATCTTCTCTCACTTGGGCACCAGAGATTGGGGGTTATTTCTGGGATTCTCAAGGGAAACGATCGGGCGCGTGACCGTGTACTGGGAATACAGAATGGCCTAAAAAGGCACGGGCTGAAGCTTGATAAGAGTCTTTTGATCGAAAAGCCCTATGGACTTTCGGGCGGGCGGGAAGGAATTCTGAGCCTGCTTGGCCGGGAAAGACCGCCTACTGCAGTGATGTGCGGCAATGATATTTTGGCGATTGGAGCGCTGACAGAAGCCATAAGGCGAGGCGTCAACGTTCCGAATGATCTCTCGATCACTGGCTTCGATGATATGGAGATCGCGGCCTTAATCACCCCTTCGCTAACAACGATCCATCTGCCGATGTTTGAGTTGGGTGTGAATGTAGCGGATTTCTTGCTTTCTGAGCTTGGTGAGATCAGCCGCTCTTTATCATCCGAACTTCAGTTTGAGTTAATGGTACGCGCTTCCACGGGGAAGGCACCTAGGGTATAAATTTCCCTCTAATTATCAATGACTTACGCCCGCAAAAAACCACCAGTAGCAAAGAAGTAGCACAGTGTCAGGCGCAAGCCCTCGCAAAATGTTTGGTTTCGTAATCGACCTCGGGCTGACCATACACCCCGTTCCAGAAAAAACCCGACAC
>JBEIGW010000215.1:0-4985 GCA_040381655.1 Deltaproteobacteria bacterium | reverse complement strand
ATTGACTTCAAGGATTTCCTCGCCCTGGACGATGTACCAAACGAGGCTTGCAAGAATAACTGCTGTGATCTTGTAACCAAGATTTCCGAAAAAGCGCTGAGTGATGCTTACGCGACCCATCGTTTACTTCTCCGAGGTTTCGAAAAGCCTGGAAGCATAGTTTTTCGCTTTGCCGACCCAAGGTAGATTTTTATTATCTTGCGTATCCATGATCAAAAGCCTTTTTGCCAGAGCGTCTCGTAACGCGCGACCATCAGGTTTCCTGAAAATTTTTCCATCCTCCACAATCGCCACACTAGCCCCCTCTTCGCTAACAACAATCACTAAGGCGTCTGTTTCCTCAGAAATGCCTATAGCTGCGCGGTGTCTTGTTCCGAGATTTGGATCCACGTGTTCGTCCCGGGTTAGCGGCAGAAAGCATCCGGAGGCAGCTATTCGACCGCGCTGTAGAATGACCGCGCCGTCATGTATGGGGGAGCTTGGGTGAAAGATCGCCATCAATATTTCTTTGGAGATCTTCGCATCAAGAGGCACGCCAATATCGACATAGCGAGTTAAAATAATGCCTCTTTCAATGACGATGAGCGCTCCGATTCGTTTTGCGGCGAGGGCGCTTGCTGCGCGCGTTATCTCGTCGATAATATGAACACTTGACGACAAATCTTGACCGACAAAAATATTTCGACGGCCCATAGAGCTTAAAACGTGCCGAATGTCGTCCTGGAAGATGATGATTAAAATAATAATAAACGAGCTATAAAACTTGTTCATCATCCAATTGACCGTCGTTAGCGGGAATATATTAGAAACGACAAATAAGCCCACGACGAGGAGCATCCCAATAAGTATCTGCGCTGCGCGCGTGCCTCTAATGAGCAGCAAGATTTGATAAATAATTATAGCTAGCAGCAGAACGTCCAGAGCCGACCAGACCGTGAATTGCTGTAGGACATCATTCATGCCGGAACTCCAGCCGGGATATCCCCAAGAAGATTCAAAATCGTCCGCAGCTGCCGGACGTTGTGTGTACGTATCAAACGAATTCCGCTCAAGAGCGCCCCCGCTTCAATAGCGTTCGACGCCCCATCGCGCGCTTCAATGCTGTCACTGCCTATCAGCCGAGATATAAAGCCTTTTCGCGAGATGCCCAAAGCAAGTCGATAGTCCTTAGCTAACGCCGTGGACGCTTTTAGCAGCTGGATATTTGCAGCATCAGTCTTGCCAAAACCGATTCCAGGATCGAGGAATATATTTTCTTTTTTACAGCCGGCATCAATCAGCTCATCACTAGAGCTGTCAAAATAAGATAACACACGCTTAATAGCAGACGTCGGGCCAAGCGGGTTTAATTGCATGGTTTGCGGCGTTCCATGCATGTGACACGCGACAAAAGAAAGGTCTGGGTTGTGGCTAAAAAGCTCTCTTAAAAGCCCTTCTTCCGGCAGGGGCCCAACGACATTTAGCATGGCAGCGCCTAGTTTAACGGCGCGCTCCATGACACTAAATTTTCGTGTATCAACGCTGACTCGCGCAATTTTACTGGTTGTTACCGCGTAGTTAAGGATGGGCTCTAAACGCCCCCACTCCTCCTCATCATCTACGTCAGTTGCGCCAGGCCTCGTGGACTCAGCTCCAATATCTATGATGGCAGCTCCGTCACCGAATAGCGTCTCGAAATGCTCAATCGCACGGGATGGGGAGTTGAATTGGCCGCCATCAGAAAACGAGTCCGGCGTGACATTCAGTATGCCCATGATCAATGGCTCTGCGCATACGTTTTGAGTCACGCCAAGACCTCACGTTCCCGCCGGCTGCGGCGTCATCATCTCAGTATCTCGTTTATCGGAGTTGTTTTTGGAGGCCGTTTCCTTTTGAGTCATTTGAGTTTTTGTTCCCATGGCCTCTTTGGCTTTTCGACGAGTCTCCTCGTATCGGGAGCGGTCTTCAGCGGTAATTATATTTTCGCCATTTAGAACGCGTTTCATATCCTCGCTATCGATAGTTTCTTTGATCAAGAGCGCTTCTGCGAGAACCTCCAGCCTATCTCGATTGTCTTTCAGGATTCTAAATGCTTGCTTAGATCCATTTGTAACGAGCCTATGAATTTCCTCATCAATTTCCTCAGCGACTCTCTCCGAGAAATTTCGTGTCTGGCTAATTTCTCGTCCCAAAAAGACCTCGTCTTGGCCTTTTTTGCCTAGCGCTAAAGGTCCCAGTTTATCGCTCATACCCCAGTTACAAACCATTTTTCTAGCGATGTCGGTGGCTTTGTTAATATC
The DNA here is from genome assembly GCA_040381655.1 of Deltaproteobacteria bacterium. Lineage (GTDB taxonomy): Bacteria > Bdellovibrionota_B > Oligoflexia > Oligoflexales > RGVZ01 > CAMDKS01. The sequence goes on along the minus strand of JBEIGW010000215.1, from coordinate 2,706 downwards.
ATCACCCGCGCCAGTGGTTTGGCGATTGAAGATGAGCTCTTCGGCCGCCCGGCCGCCCATAGCGTATGCGATCATACCCTCGGCATACTCTTTGGAAATAGTCAGACGATCCTCAAGCGGCAGCATGATAGTCACTCCCAAAGCCTGGCCTCGGGGTATGATGCTGATCTTGTGAACGGGATCTACGTGACCGACCAATAGCCCTACGAGTGCGTGACCCGCTTCATGATAAGCGGTGTTTCTCTTTTCGTCCTCGCTCATAATAAGGCTTTTCCGTTCTGGACCCATCAAAACCTTGTCTTTAGCTAACTCGAAGTGCTGCATGCGCACCTCTTTGCAGTCACCCCTAGCGGCGATCAAAGCCGCCTCATTGACCAAATTCTCGAGATCTGCGCCAGAAAATCCGGGCGTTCCTTGTGCGATGATTGCTAGGTTGACATCATCGGCCAAAGGCACCTTCTTCGTGTGTACGGCCAAAATCCCCTCGCGACCCCGAACGTCAGGTTTGGGGACAACTACACGACGGTCAAAGCGACCTGGACGAAGCAACGCCGGGTCTAATACGTCAGGCCTGTTAGTAGCGGCAATGATGATTACGCCGTCATTAGCCTCAAATCCGTCCATCTCCACTAATAGTTGGTTTAAGGTTTGCTCGCGCTCGTCGTGACCGCCGCCCAGTCCAGCACCACGGTGACGTCCAACCGCATCGATCTCATCAATAAACACGATACAGGGAGCATGTCTCTTGGCTTGGTCAAACAGATCTCGAACGCGACTAGCTCCAACGCCGACAAACATTTCGACAAAGTCAGATCCAGATATGCTAAAGAATGGCACACCTGCTTCACCTGCAATAGCCTTAGCCAAGATGGTTTTTCCGGTTCCAGGTGACCCAATCAATAGTACGCCTTTAGGTATCCGTCCGCCCAGTCGAGTAAACTTTTTCGGATCCTTAAGAAAGTCGATAATCTCCTCGAGCTCTTGCTTGGCCTCGTCGATGCCCGAGATGTCTTTAAACGTGATCTTGGGCTGACTGTCCGTTAGCATTTTTGCTCGACTCTTGCCAAAGCTCATGGCTTTACCGCCGCCAGCCTGCACGTTGCGAAAGAGAATCGAGAGGACAACTATCACAATAATCAAAGGGAGTACGGTGTACGTCAGAAGTTCCTTCCACCAACGACTTGTGTCGGGTGGATTATAGTTAACGCTCACACCGGCGGCTTGAAGCTCCTTGCGAATATCTGAATCGGTTGGACCAAATGTACGAAAGGAGCTCTTGTCAGCTCGAATGCCCGAGATTGAGTGATCCTCAAATGTGACCTCAGTAATCCGGTTAGGATTATCTGTGGGCAGTTTCAGGGCTTCAGTGAATTCAGAAAACTTGATGACCTTGACCTCTTCCGGTGGCTTCACCAAAAAATGAAGAAGTAGTAGTCCTAAAATTCCAGCTCCTAAAATTAATGACATTTTGGTCTGGTTAGGTTGTTTTGAGGGCAATTTCGCCATGTCCGATACACTCCCAATTATTGCGACTTCAATCTGTGCTCCGGCTTTTATTCTGACACAGAAAGAGCAAACTACTAGCCGGAAAAGAATTCCTCGTAACTTGTTTAAGGTACACTAAAATAATGGCAAAAGTACCGCTAATTGCGCGGGTATATCGCTAATTCCGAGCGAGTCAGCCTTAGGACTTTACCCTCCGGCAAATGGAATTCCTTGCTTTCCCCAGACCCAGCCAAAACGGAAAGAACCGATTCGGATATCTGATCGATGACTTGCCGGGGGACAGGCGAGCGACCTCCGTAGATCTCGCTCAGCCAGCTATGCAGCGCCTCTTTTAATCGTCCCTGGGTCTCGTTTTGTAGAAAAGACATGGGCATGACGCCGGCATCTTTACCGGAAATCATGCGATCAGCGGGGAATTCCTCTAGAAAGCTCCGGCTTATTCTCGTGCTCGCCCCCGGAAATAATTCATTTAAAATAGGCATAATTTCGTTACGAATTCTATTACGCGTGTACACACCACTCATATTTGAAGAATCCTCTCGCCAGGATTTTCGCGAGGCACTTAAAGCCGATCGAATCATATCTCTCGAAATATCGAGCCATGGCCTCAAAATCTCCCCATTAAAATACGTCATGCCGGCGGCCAAATTAGGCGCGGTTCCTCGGCAAATTCGCATGAGAACTGTTTCTGTGATGTCATCACTATTATGAGCTAGCGCAATGATGTAACCCTTACGGAGAAGCTCACTTTGGATGGAGAGACGTATGCTTCTAGCCGATTCCTGAATCGACGCGGAGATGGGCTGGGCTGGCTTATGGACTATGCAGGGGACGTTTGATTCGCTGCAAATAGAGCGAACAAATCGCTCGTCGCCCTCACTCTCCTCGCCCCGAAGGCCGAAGTTAATGTGAAAAACGACCAAATCAGAAATAATATTTTTTTTTAAAAAATCGCAAAAAACATGAAAAAGCGCAATGGAATCAGCACCTCCCGACACTCCGACCGCAAACCTCTGATTTTCAAGGGAAAAGTCCCTTATTTTATGATGTGCTAAAGACCACAAGCCTTCAAGATTGTTAGAATAAGTGACCAACTAGGCGAGCTTCCTTGGGTTTTGGCGAGGTTTTATCAAAACATAAAAAATCTTAAAGTTTTTTACCAAACGGTACGAATTCCTCACGTGCAAGAGCCAGGGCGGT
>JBEIGW010000214.1:0-5007 GCA_040381655.1 Deltaproteobacteria bacterium | reverse complement strand
GGAAGTATCCAATTTCAGATTGCAAGAGCCGACTAGAACGTGGGTCAAGCTTTCAAGATAGAAGAAAGGGTGAGATGTCGAAAATCGCCGTTTCACACATTCATTGATGCTTAAATTTAATCTTCAAGCACGTCTCACCCAGCTCCAGTCGAGTGAGCCTCTTGGAATCTCAAATTCATCAGAGAGAAACATTTGGATCTTGAGAGATGATGAGCTAGGCGGATTCTGGGGCACAAAGTGCAGAAAGTTTTATTCCATCATTGAATATTGCCTCGCTGAGGACGTTACCCATATCATTTGTACCGGAGGAATTAACAGTAATAGCATAGCTGCGGCAGCAGTGCTTTGCCGAGAGGCTGGCATTGTCGTCACTGCATTTGCGGTGGACGATCATTCGGACGATTCTCAAGCGCCACGTGGTAATCGTTTAATTATCCGCACAGCGATTCCACCCGAGCGACTGATCATTGTTCCGCGCAACGAGAAACAATCCATAACGGAGCGAATGCGGGAGGCCGCAAGAAATTACGAGTTGAATGGAACAAAAGTCCTCATTTTGGAAGAAGGTGGCGGTTGCCAAGAGGCTGTAAAAGGCGGACTAACACTTGCCGACGACGTTCTTAGGCCGAGACCTGAATGGTCGGACGGAGATGCTCCAACGCATATTTTCATTGACTCAGGAACTGGGCTCAGTGCCGCGTGTCTTGCTGCCGGCTTATTTGCTGCAAAAACAACCGCGGGTAGTGCCATAAAGTTGCACGTCATCCAGATGGCCGGCTTTGACGAGCAGATCCAGCATGCTTTTAATAGCTGGGTCACTCCGGTCACAGGTGTCACGTGGGATAACGTGTCTCGCTCTGTCAGAGTATATAGACCCTTAAGCCCAAGATCTTACGGTGCCACCAGCAGTGAGCTTTTTGAGTTCATTAAGTCTATGGCCCGCGAGCAAGGAATTCTCACAGATCCGGTTTATAGCGCCAAACTATTTGCAAGGGCATTCGATCTGATCAAGGGACAAAATCTCAAAGGCCGAATTTTAATTGTACATACTGGGGGAATCAGCGGGCTTCTTGGTTATAGCTTTTAGAGATGCATCCCGCATTCAAGCCGCTGGGCAACCCTGCTAAATTATTGTCCCGTAATACGTCTCAACGTTTGCGAGGAAACTTGTTCGTAGCTTGCAAAACGCATCGTAAATGTCGCCCGGCCCTGACTGATAGATCTTAATTGCGTTGAGTACCCAAACATCTCAGACAGCGCCGCGGTGGCTTCCACACACTGCAAATGTCCTCTCATGGTGACATTATTAACCTGAGCCCGACGACTATTCAAATCGGTCATGACGTTTGACAGGTAATCTTCTGGAACGAGAACCTCCAGCGCCATAACCGGCTCTAGGAGAAGCGGCCCAGCCTCGCGCAGACCTCGTCTAAGACCCATCCCCGCAGCAACTTTGAATGCATTCGGATCGGGAATGGCTGGATCAAATTTGCCATCAACAAGCCGGGCTTTCACGCCGACCATTGGAAACCCAGCGATCGGACCAGCCAACAGAGCTTCCTCTAGCCCCTTCTTAACTTGATCAATGTACTGCTTGGGTAGCTTCGCTTCCTTGACCTTATTCTCAAACAGAAGTCCGCCCTCTTTTGGCCCCGGACCGAACTCTAAAGCAACGTAAGCGAACTGATTAACACCAGCACCTTCTCTCCGATGGGTCTCCTCAACTTTACCGTCGCGAGACACCGTCTCCCGGTAACTAACTTGGGGATTACCCACGTTACAATCAACCTTGAACTCCCTTGAAAGTCTGTCGACTATGATCTCAAGATGTAATTCGCCCATTCCCGATAATAACGTTTGACCTGTCTCGGGGTTAAAACTCACTCGAAATGATGGATCCTCATTCTGAAGGCGCTCCAAAGATTTCTGAAGCTTGTCTGTATCCGCAGAACTCTTCGCTTCAACTGCTATCGAGATCACTGGTTCAGGGAATATAACACTCTCATAACGAATGGGATGACGATGATCACAGACGGTATCCCCTGTGGCTATACCCTTAAATCCAGCGATTGCCACAATCTCCCCAGCGGCAGCCGTTTCTAGCTCCTCACGATCGTTGGCTTGCATTCTCAAAATCTTGGCTATCCGCTCTTTTTTGTCAGTCCTGGTATTCAGGACGACTTCTCCCACAGAAATTTTTCCAGAGTAGACCCTAACGTAAGTCAATTGCCCAACAAATGGATCACTCATGATTTTAAAAGCTAGGCCAGAAAAATGATCGTCCGGGGTCCGTTTACGAATAAGTTTCTTGTCTTCATCGTCTACCGCCATGCCCTCGACTGCAGGTAAATCAAATGGGGACGGAAGGTAATCAAGCACCGCATCGAGAAGAGGCTGAACGCCTTTATTCTTAAATGCGCTACCGCAAAAAACGGGGACAAATTTAAAGTCAATCGCTCCGCGTCTCGCTGCGGCTTTGAGATCTGACTCCGATATCTCGTCTCCTGAGAGATACTTTTCTGCAAGAACATCGTCCGCGTTTGCAACTTGTTCGATTAGGAACTCGCGTGCGAGCAACGCGTCATCCTTTAGGTCGGAGGGGATGTCTGTCTCATCCCACTTATCACCTTTCGTATCGCCAACACCCCATACGAGAGCCTTCATGCGAATGAGATCAATAACCCCTGAGAACTGATCTTCCGATCCAATTGGAAGTTGAAATGGCACGGGATTAGCCGCGAGACGCTCACGAATTGATTCCACAGATGAATCAAAATTAGCCCCAACACGGTCCATCTTGTTTACGAAACATATTCTGGGGACCTTATATTTGTTAGCTTGTCGCCAAACGGTCTCTGACTGAGGCTCAACGCCACTCACCCCATCAAAAACAGCTACAGCTCCGTCTAGCACTCTAAGGGAACGCTCAACTTCAATAGTGAAATCCACGTGGCCTGGGGTGTCGATGATGTTGATTTGATGATTCTTCCAGAACGACGTTACAGCGGCAGCCGTGATGGTAATACCACGTTCCTGCTCCTGAATCATCCAGTCGGTCGTTGTGTTTCCTTCGTGGACTTCACCAACCCGATGAATTTTACCCGTATAAAATAAAATGCGCTCTGTAGTCGTGGTTTTACCGGCGTCAATGTGGGCCATGATGCCAATGTTACGCAGCATTTTTAGATCGGTTGGCTTTGCACTCATTGCAAGACGTCCTCATTACTTTTGAAGGCGAGAGGTTAGCAAAAAGCAAACAAAATAGGGATTGAATCTTTCGACTCAATCCCCATTCTCTATTCATACATAACGTAGTGGTCTTACCAGCGGAAGTGAGCAAATGCCTTGTTAGCTTCTGCCATCTTGTGAACATCTTCACGACGCTTGATCGCTCCGCCACGCTTGTTCGCTGCATCAACCAACTCAGCAGCTAACTTCTCTCGCATGGACCGACCAGCACGGTCACGGGAAAACTCAATCAGCCAGCGAATTGCAAGCGCCTGGCGACGCTCAGGGCGAACCTCAACGGGAACTTGGTAGTTAGAACCACCAACCCTGCGGCTTTTGACTTCGAGTAGAGGTCGGGTGTTTTCAAGAGCAGCATGGAATAGTTCCAGTCCATTTTTAAATGTGCCAAGACCTTGTGCGCCTTTGCTCTCAATAATGTCAATGGCACCGTAGAAAGCCTTCTCTGAAGCCGACTTCTTACCGTTGATCATCATACAGTTCATAAACTTAGTCACGACCGGATCCTTGAACTTTGGATCTGGTAACACTTGTCGTTTTGCAACTACGTGGCGACGAGCCATTTTGTTTACTCCTTAAAAATTACTTACCGGCAGCGCCGGCTTTAGGCTTCTTCGTACCGTATTTCGAACGACCCTTTTTCCTGTTGGCAACGCCCTGACAGTCAAAAGCGCCACGGATTGTGTGATACCTAACACCAGGAAGATCCTTCACACGACCACCGCGAACAAGAACCACGGAGTGCTCCTGTAAGTTATGGCCCATACCACCAATGTAACTAGAAACTTCAATTCCATTGGTCAAGCGTACACGCGCGACCTTGCGGAGAGCCGAGTTTGGTTTCTTTGGTGTTGTTGTGTACACGCGTGTGCACACACCGCGACGAAACGGATTGTTGTTCAAAGCCGGCGATTTTGACTTGTAAGTCACCTTCGTACGGCCCTTGCTGATCAGCTGATTAATGGTCGGCATTAATATTCCTCTTAAATGTCAAAAACGGACGCTACAATTAGCAAACGGGCGACTTTACTGCAACTTATTTTTCACTTTAACCGTAGACCCCTAAAAGTCCCGATTTAGGCAAAAAGCACTGCCACCCAACCCCAAAAAAGGCCCTGATTTCATTACCTTGCAACGGCCTCACCGGCAACCTCACCAGCGTCGCCTGCAACCACTCCCTTAGACCCAGCAACCACCGCCTTTAGACCGCGGTAAGCTGCAGCACCTGTTCCTGCAGGAATGAGACGACCCATGATGACGTTTTCTTTAAGACCATGCAACTTATCGACCCGGCTGTTGATGCTAGCCTCTGTAAGCACCTTCGTCGTTTCCTGGAAGGATGCCGCAGAGATAAAGCTATCCGTAGACAAGCTGGCTCGAGTAATACCCAATAGCAGCGGCTCGAACTTGGCAGGACGCTTTCCTTCCGCCACGAGCTTAGCATTCGCCTCTTCTACAATGCCCAGATCCACCTGTTCACCTGGTAAGAACCCACGCGCATCGCCAGCCTCAGTGATCTTAACGCGGCGAAGCATCTGTCGAACAATAACTTCAATGTGCTTGGTGTTAATTTTCACACCTTGCAGACGGTATACATCCAAAACCTCATCCACTAGGAAGCGAGACAGCGCAACGCGGCCAAGCACTTCAAGAATCTCGTGTGGGTTTGGTGAACCATCCACAAGCGGATCACCTTTGCGCACGTAGTCACCCTCAGTGACGATCACGTGCTTACCTTTGGAGATCGAAAACTCTTTTTGC
>JBEIGW010000213.1:0-5012 GCA_040381655.1 Deltaproteobacteria bacterium | reverse complement strand
TGGTGTCATCCTTCAACGGAGCTTCCTGATTATTAAAACGACGAACAAGAGCGCCCATCGCAGGTTCAATCTGATTCAATAAAATTGTGACCCTCGCCGTAAGGGTACACTCACCTGCAGCCAGCATCTGAGCACCATGATCGAGGATAGCATCATGATCAGCCATGGCATCATTCAGGTCTTCGTCCCCTAGAACCTGGAAAATCGCTCTCAGCTGATCGATTCTTATATTAATTGGTTTAGCAGCCTCACTCTTGTAGGCACTCGCGCGGTAGTATCCCATTCGTTGCACTAGATCCGCGGCAATTTCACGGCAAATTTCAGCCAATTCCACAACCAAGTCTCTTTGCCTAACTCTCGCCATCCACCCACCTCCAAGACAGCAAAAAAAACCTCAGATCTGCACACTTACCAATTCATCTGGATTCGTCCTTCGCCGTTCGCAAAAGTTAAACGAGTCATTGGCTTTTCAACCAGATTTTCCGCGCTCGGATTAACCGCTGTCTTGTCAAAAACCACCAGATAATCTTGAGACCAGGGGGTAATTGTTTCAAAGAAGTTGCGCCAGCGAATCTTATCACTAATTTTTTTAACTAGAATCGGCTTCACAGGACCCTCTTTATTCTCAAACAAAATAGTCCAATGCCCAGCGTTTGTCAGGTCAACCGAGTCGCGATCCAGCCCATAAACAGTGACTATAAAGCCGGCCTTAGCGGACGCTTCCTGGAATGCGGAGCCTGCGTCCTCCATGTAGATCCGCCCCGTTCTTTCAACCAAAGCCGTTCTAAACTCGGGTGACAGATACGTGGCGTGAACCCTGTAAAGGATATCAAGCTTTGAAATGATATCGCCTCCACGCGTGGCGCTCTGATATTTCTTATAGTAATCGCCGTCTTCGTGAGGCCTTTCATGCTCCTCAACACCTTTATCAATCGACGAGATACACGCCGATGTACACATCACTACTACAGTGGCACAAAAAATCCTGAGAATCATGGCTGCGCTCTCTCCCGGGAAATTGAACCCTCTAGACTGTCACCTTGTTTCGGCCCGTCTGCTTGGAATGATAAAGTTTTTTATCTGCTGACTCCAAAAAAAGCTCAATCGTCTGCATGTCCGGGGTCATCTGCGAAACACCCATACTCATGGTTTGCCGATGAGCAACGACTTTACTGTCAACCTCGATTTTGAAAACATGATTTTCTACCGCCACTCTCAAACGCTCGGCAAGTTCGGCCGCTGTTCTTTGATCGGTGTCGGGGAGGATGATCACAAACTCCTCACCGCCGTAGCGGCCAATCACATCATTTTTACGGATGGCCGCCTTGCAAATCGCGGCCGTCTCTCGCAAAACAACGTCGCCACCATTATGGCCCAGCGTGTCGTTTACTTTTTTGAAATGATCAAGGTCGTAGTAAATGATTGAAAGCGGTCTTTTATATTGACGCGCAAACTTCATCTCACTTTCCAAAGCATCTAAAAGATACTTCTTATTGAAAATATCTGTTCCGGCATCAATGGTCGCCATTCTATAAATTTTGTCGGCCATTATGGATTCTGCGTTGTCCGTCGCAAAGAAGCGAAACAGGATCGTTCCGAGTCTGATCATGTCGCCATCTTTTAGCAGAACTTTACCAGCAACCTTGGTGTCATTGACAAAGGTGCCATTTGAGCTACCAAGATCTTCAATCTCAAACCCGGCAACATTTGAACTTATGGCAGCATGCTGCCTGGATACACTTGCCTCATTTATGAAAAGATGAGCTTCCGGAGTACGGCCAACGACAATTCTCTGCTCATTTAGCTGTATTCTTTTGCCCAAATTTGCGCCGTTGTACTGTATCAGTGAAGCAGTTTTCCGTTTCGGAGGCTGGAATACCGTACTTCCGGGGTCGGCTATTATGGTTTTGTCATCTGACATATTTCATCCGGCGAAGTCTAAATTGCACAATAAAATAGGCTCGTTATTAGCGACAGCCACCACCTCTTATTTTACCCTGCCGTGCCGCCGATCGCAAAAAAACGACGGCGTGAACGCATTTTTTTATGATGACGCGCCTAATTGTTTAAAAAAAAGACCCCACGAAAGCTTGAGGTTTAGGCTGTTGCAGCACCCGATGTCTTGTTATAGTGTCAATCCTTTGTAAATATATCTGTTAGAACAGAGGATTACATCCATGAAAATCACCGTTGTGGGTACTGGCTACGTAGGTCTTGTTACTGGAACATGCCTTGCAGAAATTGGGCACAAGGTAGTCTGTGTCGATCTTGATCAACGCAAGATTGATATGCTCAACAAGGGTCAATCACCAATTTTTGAACCCGGCTTAGAGCCTCTGATCATCCAAAACATGAGCCACGATCGGCTGAGTTTTACTAAGGGTCTTGCCGGTGCGCTAAGCGGAAGTGATGTAGCATTTATCGCCGTAGGCACTCCCGAGGGCGAAGACGGTAGTGCAGACCTGAGCTACGTCAGAGCAGTTGCAAAAAGTATCGGCGAAACGTCATCGGGTAATTTACTCGTTATTGTTAAGTCCACAGTACCCGTAGGCACCTGCGATATTGTTGACCAACTTATTCAAGACACATTAAAAAGCAGAGGCGCCAAGCATCGGATAACCGTTGCATCAAATCCTGAATTCCTCAAAGAAGGCGCAGCCGTAAATGACTTTCTGCACCCCGACCGCATCATCGCGGGCGTCTCCGCAGAGAGTGACGCGGAAACCATTCGAGAGCTTTATTCTGCCTTTGTTATTGATGACCCTTCAAAAATATTCATCGTTGATCGTCGCTCAAGCGAGTTGATCAAATACGGTAGTAACGCCATGCTGGCCACGAGAATAAGCTTCATGAACGAGTTGGCTAAATTGTGTGAGAAGGTTGGTGCTGATGTTGATAACGTCAGGCGTGGAATGGGTTCGGATCCCAGAATCGGACGGAAGTTTCTTTGGGCAGGACCCGGCTATGGCGGCAGCTGCTTTCCAAAGGACGTTGCCGCTTTGATTCGTACGGGCGACGAGTATGGTGTCTCGCTTGAAATCCTAAAAAGTGTCACCTCGGCTAACGAATCGCAAAAAAAACACGGTGCATCAAAAGTGATCAATCATTTTGGAGGCAACCTAAAAGGCCGAACTGTAGCAGTCTGGGGCCTAGCGTTCAAACCTGGCACCGACGATGTTCGTGAAGCACCGGCTCTGACCATAATTGATGCTATTTTAGCAGCTGGCGGCCAAGTTGTTGCTCATGATCCACAAGGCTCGCAAAATTTCAGCAAGGAAATCGGTAGCAAAACTGGACTGAGTTATGTCGATGACGCCTATGACGCGGTCAAAAACGCGGACGCTCTTGTTTTAATTACGGAGTGGCCGGAATACAAGCGACCAAGCTTCGAGAAGATCCAATCGTTAATGCGTTCAAAGACTGTTTTTGATCTACGTAACCAATGGAGTTTTAAAACATTGAGAGCACAGGGATTTCACTACCAGTGTATCGGCCGCCCAGATTCGAATTCTCTCACGTCTCTCCTGTAACCCATATTGAAAGACAACCAACGGATGACTCAAAACACACACATTATAAATGCTCTTAAAGATGCACAGACTGGTCTTGACGCCCTGATCAATAATAATATGACCATACGCGCAATTGAATCGGCCGCTAATACTATGTGTGATTCTCTTAACGCAAAAGGTCGGATTTTCTCATGCGGAAACGGCGGCAGCATGTGCGATGCCATGCACTTTGCAGAGGAGCTCACAGGTCGATATCGGCATGATCGTCCCGCTATCGCTGCCATAGCCATCTCCGATCCAAGCCATATTGCCTGCGTCGGCAACGACTATGGCTACCAGTTTGTTTTTAGCCGTTACCTCGAAGCACACGCGCGTCCAGGTGACATTCTCCTTGCAATCTCTACGAGTGGCTCCAGCAAGAATGTGATGGAGGCGGCGCAGTCTGCTAAAAAGCTTCATATGAAGACAATCTCTCTAACCGGAAAGCCAGAATGCCCTTTAGCAAGCCTCTCAGATATTCATATTCCGACACCTGCAGGTCATTTTGCAGACCGGGTGCAAGAGCTGCACATAAAAGTGATTCATATCCTGATTGAGCTAATTGAACGAAAAATTGCTCCTCAAAATTACAAATAATTCTCACAACGATTCGGAGACCCCTGTGACTAAGGACATTGATTCCAAAAATAACGGCCCCGTTGAAATCACGATCGCCAGAATTTACGTCAAAGACTTCTCATTTGAATCCCCCAAAGCACCCGCCTTGTTTCAGGAGCAACACCAACCGGAAATGAAGGTTGAAGTAAATATTAATTCAAAGAGACTCAACGAAACGTTTCATGATGTTTCCCTAAACATAACGCTTGATGCCAAAACGAAAAATGGTTCAATTTTCCTTGTAGAAATTACTCAAGCCGGCGTCTTTGAAGTCAAGAATGCCAATCAGGATCAACTGGATCACATCCTCATGGTGTTCTGTCCTCAAACTCTTTTCCCCTATGTACGCGCCAATATCGACCAAGCCATGACCATGGGATCGTTGCCGCCCATTATGCTTGCTCCCATCAATTTTGAAGCTATGCGGGCACAACGTCAAAATGTGAATTAGCCCAACTCAACACAAGGAACCTCTCGTTATGAAACTTATATTCTTTTTGCTCTCAATTTTAACCATACAAACACCGTTAAGCGCTATTGCCGCGCAGGCTATATCGCCAGAAGACGCTTACGCAGCCGCGGCAACGAATCGTGCCATTCTCGTGGACGTTCGAGAAGCTGACGAAATCAAATCTAGCGGCATTGCTGAATTTGCAGTTTGGCTAGCAACGACATCAATTAACGGTCGAGGGCCCTCCTACCAAGACGCGCTGCAGAAATGGCCGAAAGAACAAAAAATCATATTCTATTGTAGATCCGGCCGAAGATCTGAGATCGCGGCTGATCAGTTTGCAACCTTAGGCTACCGCTCCCTCAACGCAGGATCCTACCCAGCATGGAAGG
>JBEIGW010000212.1:0-5026 GCA_040381655.1 Deltaproteobacteria bacterium | reverse complement strand
TGCTCCGATGAATACCATCTCTGGTATTACCGAGTGGAGCAGAGACATAAATAGTGTTTATGCGATTACGACCTGGATTTGCGTGTTCGTGTTTTTTGCCGTGGCTATTCCCTTGGTGTGGACTCTTGTTAAGTTTAAAGACAAAGGCGATGGAGCGGTTCCCAAGCAGTTTCATGGTAACGCGACCCTGGAAGTCTTATGGACGGTTATCCCTGTTGTTTTGCTTCTTTTCATCGCAGTGCCAACATGGCGGGTTTTGTTCAAGCATGCTCATGCTCCGGATAATGCGATCGTAGTCGAGGTGATCGGACATCAGTGGTGGTGGGAGTTTCGCTACCCTCAAAACGGCAACGTCATTACAGCCAATGAGCTTCACCTACCTGAAAAAACGCCGATTCACTTCAAAGTGTGGTCCGAGGATGTTATCCATGGTTTCTGGATACCAAAATTTGGCGGCAAAATGGATGCAAACCCGACTGGAATGAACGAAGACGGAAGTCCAAAACGCTACAATGACCTCTATTTTGAAACGCCTGCGGTTGTTGATGCATCCAAAAAAGGCGGGGACATGTACCAGGGTCAGTGTACCCAGTTGTGCGGGGCGTCTCACGCTCTGATGCGCTTTAATGCTGTCGTTCACACGAAAGAGGAATTTGACGTGTGGGTAAAGAATGCAAACTCGCCACCTAAGGTTGAGACGGCACTTGCCAAGGCGGGAGAGCAGGTTTTTGCTCGCTGCCAAGCATGTCACGCCATCTCAGGTACGCCGAGTGCAGACATTCCGGGCAAAAAGATTGGTCCAAACCTCTCCAACTTTGGCGATCGTAAATACCTTGGTGCGGGTACAAGGCTCAACAATCGTGAAAATCTCGCCGCGTGGTTGCGTGATCCCACGGCGATCAAGCCTGGTGCCCTTATGCCGGCAGGTCTCGTAAACGAAGAGGAAATTATTCAAGTATCGTCTTATTTAAGGTTATCGACGGCGAAGTCGCTTCAATAATCAACGCTCCGCACTTTCAAAAAGGTTTTCAAGAAGGATCTATTTCAAATGTCTAAAAATCTCCCGAAAACAGGTATCGTCAGCTGGTTGACTACTGTGGATCATAAGCGTATCGGAATTTTGTACGCGTTGGGATCTCTCTTCTTTCTGATCGTGGGTGGCATTGAGGCCCTTATGATGCGTACCCAGTTGGCTGTCCCCAACAACAGCTTTGTCACAGGCGACCTCTATAACGGTCTTGTGACCATGCATGGCACGACCATGATCTTTCTTGTGGTGATGCCCTTGTCTGCCGCGTTTTTCAATTACCTGATCCCCTTGATGATTGGTGCGCCTGACGTGGCATTCCCTAGGCTTAATGCCCTCAGTTTTTGGACATGGCTCTTTGGTGCGCTACTGCTGAACACTAGCTTTCTCGTTCAGCAGATTCCGGCGGTGGGTTGGTTTGCATACGCAAATCTCACGTCCAAGCAATTCAATCCGACTCATTCCGTAGACTTTTGGATCCTCTGAGTTCAGGTTGTCGGTCTAGCGTCTCTGATTGCTTCGATTAACTTTTTTGTAACGATTATCAATATGCGCTGCAAAGGGATGACGCTTCTAAAAATGCCTCTGTTTGTTTGGGCGACCCTTGTAACCCAGGTCCTTTTGATCCTCTCCCTACCGGTTATAACTGTCGCCCTGGTCATGATTTCTTTTGACCGCACCTTTGGTACTGGATTTTTCAATCCAGGTGCTGGTGGGCAGGTCGTCATGTGGCAGCACTTGTTCTGGATTTTTGGACACCCAGAAGTTTACATCTTGATTCTGCCCGCGATGGGTATTGTTTCGGAGATTCTCGCTACATTTGCGAAGAAGCCGCTATTTGGTTACACGGTCATGGTCTATAGCTCCTGCGCCATCGGTTTCCTTGGCTTTGCAGTGTGGGCTCACCATATGTTCACAACAGGTCTTGGTCCTTGGGCAACGGCCTTATTTTCTGCTGCAACGATGCTGATCGCGGTTCCGACGGGGGTGAAAATCTTCAACTGGATTTCTACTCTTTGGGGCGGACAGATCAGGTTCACAACTGCATCCTTATATGCCATTTCCTTCGTTGCAATGTTTACCTTGGGCGGCCTGTCGGGAATTATGCATAGTTCTCCTGTCATCGATACGCAGCACCAAGCATCCTATTTCGTAGTCGCACACTTTCACTACGTTCTCTACGGCGGTGCGGTGATGGGGCTCTTTGGCGGTATCTTCTATTGGTATCCAAAAGTCACAGGACGTCTCATGAACGAGACCATGGGTAAGCTTCAATTTTGGCTCTACATGATTGGCTTTAACCTGACGTTCTTCCCCATGCATTTCCTGGGGCTTGATGGTATGCCGAGACGGATTTATACCTATGCTGGAGACCAGAACTGGAATTTCTGGAACTTCTTGGCAACTATGGGTGCTTACATGACTGCGGTTGGTGGGGCTCTGTTTTTTATTAACATGTTTTCGTCTCTGAAGTTTGGGCAGAAAGCTTCTGATGATCCATGGGACGGCAGAACTCTTGAGTGGTCAATCCCGTCGCCTCCTCCAGAGTATAACTTTGCAAAACTTCCTGAGGTATCTCACCTTGATGATTGGTGGCACAAAAAATACACCCATGACGGCAAACGCCTGGCTCCGCCAAAGCAGCCCATTGTAGACCTGAGCTCTATTCATATGCCTAATCAGAGCTTTTGGCCGATCTTATTGGCGCTGGGAATTACTGGGATTGCGACAGGATTTGTCGTTCCGGCTAATGGGGTTATTATCGCGTTGGTGGGTGTGGCAATGACTGTGACGTCCACGTATGGTTGGGCTTACGAAGAACCCTGAGATCAAGCGGACTCTAGTTTAATAAACGCTTAAACGGATATTTTGGGAGAATGATTACATGAGTGAAGCTGCGCATGCACACCACACAACCACCGGGGTTGAGAATCGCAAGTTTGCGATGTGGGTGCTTATTGCATCAGAGTGTTTTCTCTTCGGCACTCTGATTGCCAATTATCTTGTGAATAAAGGGCGATCAATCTCTGGGCCGACGCCGCAGCAGATTTACGAAATAGACATCACCACGCTTTCAACGTTTGATCTCTTGATGTCATCAGTTGCTATGGTGCTGGCGTTACACTACTGCAAGGAAAAAGACCTTCGTAAGTTCCAATTTTGGACATTCATGGTTGTTCTAGGTGGAGTGATTTTTTTAGGCTTCCAGTACCACGAGTTTTCGACGTTCGTTTTGAAGAATGGTCTAGGACTTTCTACGAACATTTTCGGATCGAGTTTTTATCTGCTAACAGGCTGCCACGGCGCTCACGTGACGGTCGGTGTACTCTGGATGACCTCCATTCTTTTGACGTCTTTGATCAAAGGTCAAGAGTGGTTTAATAGCGAGATCGTCGAAGTTGCAGGTCTTTATTGGCACTTCGTGGACGTGGTGTGGATCATCATCTTCACCGTGGTTTACCTTTTTGTATACGTCTGAAAAAAACTAGGAGCTATCCCCATGGCAACAGCACACGGTAACCATAACGATCATAAGCACGGTGAGCATGCTCACGCAGGCCCCAAGCTCTACTGGATATTCGCGGTGATACTGTGTGTCATCACGTTTATAGAGTGGATTATTTTTAAAGAGAAAGAGGCTTGGGGAATATCCAACACAGTCATGATTTGGACTCTTCTCGCTCTGTCTCTTGTTAAGTTCATCATGGTGTGTGGCTGGTACATGCACTTGCGCTTTGATAGCAAGGTCTTGACCAATATTTTTGTATTCTCGGGTCTTTTGGCAATGGCCGTATTTCTTATGATGAAGCTTTCGCTGCCATCAATGGGCTAAATTTGTGTTTAAAACCATCTTTGCTTTGTTACTCCTGGTAGGTCAGGAGGCGTTCGCCTCCACCGGTCACCTTTATGATCCGTTGCCACCAGATACGTTTGAGCTCAAGTGGATTTGGGATCCAGCGCTAATACTTTTCGTTGTCATGGGTGTCTTGTATATCCGTGGGATTAGGGCGTTCAGGGGCCAGTTACCGGTTAAGCCATGGCAAATTGGGCTTTTTTACCTTGGTCTTGTGATCGTTATATCAGCGTTGTTGCCTCCCATTGATCCACTGTCTGATCAGTTGTTCTTTGTACATATGATTCAGCATTTGATGATCACCAACATCGGTGTGCCACTGATGATGCTGGGAGTGCCTTTTTTCATTTGTGTTCGTGGCATTTCTCCCGGTGTGCGCCGCAATATATATTTTCCAATCGTTCGCAGTAAGCCCCTGCGCTGGCTGTTTAAACTGATGAGTAAGCCGCTGGTGAGCCTCTTCTTGTTTCAAGCCGCTTACTGGTTCTGGCACGTTCCCTACTACTACAACTTAGCCCTACTCAATGACGCCTGGCATCTTTTGGAGCACGCAACGTTCGCTTGGGCCAGTATCTTGCTTTGGCGCAACATCATTGACCCACATCCCATGAAATCACCCTTGTCGATGCCGCTTCGCATGCTCTATGTGATGGGCCTTATGGCATCAAACGTGATTTTGTCGGCCTTTTTATCGTTTAGTGATGAGGTCTGGTACGCATATGCCGGAAGGCCGCTGCCTGAGTGGTGGAAGCCGTGGAATCATCTGGATGATCAAAGACTAGGCGGACTTCTGATGTGGGTGCCCGGTGAATTTATTGATTTTTTTGTGGTTAGCCTGATCTTTATCATCTGGACGACCCGAGAACGGCGAAAGGATGAAGAAGCCCGGAAAATCCATTTGACACCCCAGGTCGACCTCCGTATAAACGTAACTCCCGCTGATGCTTAAGAGAAAATAGGCTATACGCGGCACCCTAGCGCGGGGTGGTAGTTAAGTTGGTTATAACGCCGCCCTGTCACGGCGGAGGCCGCGGGTTCGAGTCCCGTCCATCCCGCCATTTTTCCAAAGGCAAAAGCCCCGGTTTTACAAAAAACCGGGGCTTTTTAATGTGTCGGAATCATTAGGCACTCTCTCAAATCGGTAC
>JBEIGW010000211.1:0-5028 GCA_040381655.1 Deltaproteobacteria bacterium | reverse complement strand
TTGGGGCGTCGTCAAGTGGTAAGACTCTGGATTTTGATTCCAGCATTCGTAGGTTCGAATCCTACCGCCCCAGCCATTTCTATTGTCGCTGTCCATGGTATCCGATGAGGCGTGCTGACTTTTGGTTTAATACTTGCCCAGGGGTTGGATTATGGAAACGGAAATGATTATTTTCTCCGGCAACTCCAACCGCCCGCTTGCAGAAAAAATAGCGTCCTATCTTGATATATCTCTCGGTGCTGCAACGGTAGGACAGTTTGCTGACGGTGAAACACGAGTCGAGCTCGGCTGCAACGTTCGCGGCCGTGATGTTTATGTTATTCAGTCCTCTTGTTTTCCAGCTAATCACCACATTATGGAAGCTGTTATTATTGCGGATGCAGCGCGAAGGGCCTCCGCGAAAACCGTGAATTTGGTTATGCCTTATTTCGGGTATGCTCGTCAGGAGCGGAAAAGTGCGCCACGTACGCCGATAACAGCAAAACTCGTGGCGGATTTAATCTCCGCCGCTGGAGTTTCAAGGCTTGTTACGATGGAACTTCATACGGGAGCAATTCAAGGTTTTTTCAATATCCCCGTCGACCATTTATTTGCCAAGCCAATTTTTAGTACGCACTTCCGTAAAACTGAAAATATGCTGATGGTTTCTCCGGATGCCGGCGGCGTTGAGCGCACCAGGGCGCTTGCAAAAATGTTTGATTGCGGCCTCGCAATTATCGACAAGCGTCGTGATCGGCCAAACGAAAGTAATGTCATGAATTTGATTGGTGAGGTTAAGGGTAAGGATTGCATCATTGTCGATGACATATGCGATACGGCCGGCTCCTTGACCAAAGCAGCCCAGGCATTAATGGATGAAGGAGCCTTATCGGTCAGGGCTTGTGTAAGTCATCCGGTGCTTTCGGGTCCGGCCGTTGAGCGGATCGAAAAGTCGGTGCTTAAGGAGTTCGTGTGCACGGACTCTATTCCATTGTCGCCCGAGGCTAAAAAGTGCAAGAAAATCGTTCAGTTAAGTATCGCAGAACTGCTGGGCAAAGCACTTAGGCGAATCCATAACGCTGATTCTATCAGCTCTTTGTTTGTTTAGGTTCTGTTAACCCTCCTGAATCGGGAGGGTTTTGCCTTAAAAGAGCGCGTTTTTCGTTGCCAATTATAACCGGCGGTTGTATAAGTTCCTCCCTTTTTAGACTAAAGGACCTCGCTGGTTAGCGCTGGACGGGGTGTCTAGCTCAGTGTTAGACAGAGGATCTGATTTTTCTTGAGACCTGGAGACGACTATGTCCGAAGCAACTACAGTCACTATTGAAGCCAGCCTTCGCACTGGAACCGGCAAAAGCTACACCCACAAACTGCGTAAAGCAGGCAAGATTCCCGCGGTGATGCTTGATGCTGGCAAAGCAACAAATTTGGAGCTTGATCCAAAACTTCTGCCAAAAGCTTGGAAGTTCGGAGAACGCAAGTTTAACTTGGTTCTGGACGGTAAAACGATTCCGGTCAGGATTCAGGAGCTTCAAGTGGATCCTGTAAGGCGTCACGCTTTGCATGTGGATTTGATGAAGGCGTAATTATCTTGCGACTTCTCGTTGGGCTTGGAAACCCTGGGCAACGCTACGAGTACACGCGACACAACGCTGGCTTTTGGGTTGTTGACGAGATTGCAAGATCGGTTGGTGCGAGTTGGGATTCTGGTGCTGTCGATAAATTCCTTGGAGAGCTAGCCAAGGTCGAGGTTCTTAATCAGAGTTGTATGGTTCTCAAACCTGCAACGTTTATGAATCTCAGTGGGCGATCTGTAGTGAGAGTTGCCCAGTTTTTTAAGATTCCGTCGAAAGACTGGATCGTCTTACACGACGACATTGATGTGCCGGCGAGTAAGGTTCGAGCAAGAGCGGGCGGTGGCCACGGCGGTCACAACGGAGTCCGCTCCATTATGGAAGAGTCGGGTAAAGATGACTTCCATAGGATCAAGCTGGGTGTCGGACGTCCGCCGAAACTAGAAGATGGACAGCCGATGATGGATGTAGCTGATTACGTTCTCAAAGCTATCCCAGCTGACCAAGCAACGGACTATGTCAAAGCTGTAATGCCTGACGTGATGTTGCGGTTGAAAGAGGTGTTTAGACAGCAAAAATAGTTTTGCTGTTTTCACGATAGAGGTAACGTCGCCTCGGTGTTAGCTCCTTTGCTAGGCTCGATTGTGATGCTTGGCTGTTTAAACCATAAGGGAGGAATTGGACAGTGTTAAGAGAATACGAATTAACAATTATTGCTCGTGCGGATCTTGCTGAGTCGGACGGCTCAAAGCTTTTGTCGAAGTACGAAAAGCTTATGACTGCTGATGGTGGAGAAATTCTTCAGAAGAGTAGCTGGGGCGTCAAAAAACTCGCGTTCCCCATGAAGAAAGCTTTCCGCGGAAATTACGTCAATTATGATTTCGTTGGCACGGCTGCCAACCTTACAGAGATGGAACGTCTGATGCGTATCGACGAAGATGTCCTTCGTTACATGTCGGTCTTTATTGGACAGAATGTAGACGTTTCCAAGCGTAAGGAGCAACTGGCGAAGATCGCTTTGGCGGCCCGTGAAGCTGCCAATGAATTCCGTGACCGCGAATAATGGCCTTTGTTGAAGCAGGAGAACTAAGATGAAAGTTATTTTGAATCAGGATGTTTCGACATTAGGCCGAATTGGCGAAATCGTGAATGTCCGTAATGGTTATGCCCGTAATTATCTTTTGCCACGTGGAGTTGCGTCGGTAGCAAACGAAGCTAACGAGGCTGCTCTGAAGCATCACCGCCGTATTCTCGACAAGAAAAAAGCTCAGCTCATGGCTGAAGCTAAAACCTTGGCTGCGCAAATTGAAAAAACCGCTGTTACGGTTTACAAGCAAACGGGTGAAGATGAGAGAATATTTGGATCTGTCACGACGGCTGAGCTCGAGGAGCTTCTCAATCAAGAAGGTCTCAAGGTTTCAAGACGTGACATTTCCTTGGTTGAAGACATCAAGAAGGTTGGTGTTTATCACGGCCAAGTTAAGTTGCACTCTGAAGTTTCGGCGAAGTTTAAGGTTTGGGTTGTCGCTAAGCAGTGATAATGCCCGGCGATCGCTAACTAGCGTGCGGTCGGCGAAATTTTAGTTTTAGAAAAAATACCCGCGGTCTAAGAAGTCAGTTGCAAATTGACGAGTCCGCGGGTTATTTTTTGGCCAGGTTTAAAGTTGGTTTTGTGTCCTCGTTGGAGAATTCCAGATTATGGCGGGTTTCACGCCCCCTCATTCTCAAGAGTCGGAAAAAGCGGTCCTTGGGGCTATCCTGAAAGAACCCATACACCTCAGTGGTGTGTGTGCGGATGGTCTTTTGCCCGAACATTTTTTTATGGATGCTCATCGCCGGATTTTTGAGGCGATGGTCGATCTTGACTCGACGAATGATCCAACAGATCTTGTTTCAGTCGCTGAGCGACTAAAGCGTGGTTCCAACGCCCAAGGACAGGAGGTTGGGTGGGGCTATCTGATCGAACTGATGGAGAACGCTCCCGTTGCGCAGAACGCGGTTTACTACGCCACTCAGGTTAAAAAGCACGCTTATTTACGTCGTATTGTCGCCATGGGTCAAAGTGTTAGCTCACGGGCTGCCAGTGCTGACGGTGATGTGACTGAGTTTTTAGGTGAGTTTGAGCGGGAAATATTAGCAATTTTTAGCGAACAAGATCGGCAAGGGGGAATCACATCCTCCGAGACAGTGTTGAATAGTACTCTGGAAGAAATCGAGCGCCGTATTAATTCCAATGGAGCGCCAACGGGCGTGCCGTCCGGATTTCGGGACTGGATTCTCTCACCGGTGGTTTTCAACGAAGTGACCTTATTATTTTGGCTGCTAGGCCTGCCATGGGTAAGACCGCTCTGGCCTTAAACTTTGCGTCTTATGCGGCCGAGCAGGGTATTTCCACGGTTTTATTCAGTCTTGAGATGCCCAAGAATCAGCTCATGATGCGTTTAATTTCCGCGAAGGGTCGAATTGACTCGAGCCGCCTGCGCAAGGGTGATCTGACCGACGATGACTTAAACCGGCTGAGTGCCGCATCCACAGCGATTATGAATATGCCTTTGAGCCTTGATGATACGGGTGGCATATCTTTGGTCGAGTTGCGCTCAAGGCTACGACGTCACAAGAAAGAGTTTGGACTAGGTATGGTCATTATTGACTATCTTCAGCTGATGGGCACGTCTAGTAAGCGGGCTGATAGCCGCGAACGCGAGGTTGCTGAGCTATCCGGGGGACTAAAGGCTCTGGCCAAAGAGTTGGATGTACCGATCATTGTTTTGTCACAGTTAAACCGGAGTGCTGATACCCGAACCGATCATCGCCCAAAGACGAGTGATCTTAGGGAGTCAGGAGCTATTGAGCAGGATGCTGACTTGATCATGTTTATTTACCGCGACGAGGTCTATAACCCGAACTCCGAGGATGCTGGTAAAGCCGAGGTAATCATTGCTAAAAATCGTCACGGGGCCATTTCCGACATCAAACTTGCGTGTCAGCTGAACTTCGTGTCGTTTTATAACCTGATACAATAATTAAATTTTTTGTTTTTTTAACTAAAACGGGGATGGAAGTTAAACTTCCATCCCCGTTTTAGTTAACCGTAACTTTGTGGCGGCAATTAAGCCTTTACGGAGTGCATTTTCATTTTTTTGCGAAGAGTGTTCCTGTTGATGCCTAAGATGCGGCTGGCATGAACTTGGTTGCCGCCTGTGCGACGAAGAATTTGAGCTAGTAGAGGCTTCTCAACTTTGCCAAGAATCAAGCTGTGGAGGTCTTCTGGGTACATGCCGCCAACTTGGTCCAAGAATTTAGAGATCTTGTGCTCAACCACGGCTTCCAGCGAGTAGCTGTCCAGCTTACCTGTGAACTCCCCATCGGAAGCAAAAGGCGAGGAGGTCGCATAACGGGCCGAATCGGAGTCCATGCGAACAGCGGTGGAAGGGACGAGTTTGGAGGGTGACATTGAGCTGCTTACGGTCTGCAT
>JBEIGW010000210.1:0-5034 GCA_040381655.1 Deltaproteobacteria bacterium | reverse complement strand
CTGCACCCGGTCTCTCGTCCTTCGTTGTCCCTATAACAGTCGCCATTTTAATTGGTTTATTCGTGATGCAAAGTGGTGGTACTGAGAAAATCGCCAGATTTTTTGCGCCCGCGATGTTGATTTGGTTTGTAACGATTGCATTAATTGCGATTCCTCATATTCTGGTTCATCCGGGTATTTTCGCAGCAGTCAATCCAGTTTGGGGCATTAAGCTCTTGGCGAGTCATGGTTGGCAGGGATTTCTTCTCCTTGGTGCTGTGGTACTTGTCATCACAGGTGCCGAGGCTTTGTATGCGGATATGGGCCACTTTGGCAGATCAGCGATACGTTGGGCTTGGTTTCCTTTAGTGAAGCCAGCCTTGATTATAAACTACTTGGGGCAGGCGGCGTTGATATTAGAGAAGGGTGAGTCCGTGATTGCCAACCCTTTTTATTCGCTGGTATCGGGTTGGGCGCTTTATCCATTGGTTGTAGTTGCTACGATCGCCACAGTGATTGCATCTCAAGCCCTAATAACTGGCAGTTATTCCCTTGCGCAGCAGGCGATTCAGCTAGGTTTTTGCCCAAGACTCACCGTTAAGCATACGTCTGGTGAAACCAAGGGACAGATTTATATTCCTGAGATCAATCATCTTTTAATGGTTATCTGTATCTTACTGGTGTTTTTGTTTAAAACGTCGTCAGCGTTGGCGGGTGCATACGGTATTTCTGTAATGGGTACCATGATGATCACATCTTGTTTGCTCTTTGTCGTGGCGAAACGGAGGTGGGATTGGCCTCTATGGAAAGCCCTACTCATGACCGCTTTGTTTCTATCGATTGAAATTCCCTTTTTTGGAGCAAATCTTCCCAAAATATCAGAAGGGGGTTGGTTTCCGATTGTCATGGGTTTGATTGTCTTAACGTCGATGGCGACCTGGAAAAAGGGACGCGCAGCTCTGGTCAAGCGCATCCAAAGTAAATTCTATCCCATCAAGGATTTTGTTAAGCGTTTGAGCGAGGAAGAGATAGATGTCAAGCGAGTCAAAGGAACAGCCGTTTTCATGACTCCGAACCCACGCATGACTCCGCCCGCGTTGTTGCATCATGTGGAGCACAATCAAGTGTTACATGATCAAGTCATTTTATTAGCCATCGTGACATCAGACGTCCCTGTAGTTCCGACAAAAGATATTCTTGAGGTGCACTCTTTTGGCGAGGGTATTTACGAAGTCATCGCGCATTACGGATTTATGCAGGCTCCGAAAGTTGCAAGGATTATGCGAATTGCTAGAGCCCAATATGGAATCATTACCGATGAGAAAAAAACGACCTATTACCTGGGGCGGGATATTCTCCTGACCGATGGTCCCGACCGCATGTGGCGCTGGCGAAAAACGCTTTTCTCATTTTTGGCGCGAAATTCGGTTTCAGCTACAGCATACTTTGGAATTCCCCCGAATCGGGTGGTTGAACTCGGCATGCAAGTGAATTTATAAAAGACGGATCTCAATATGTATGGGGCTGCGTATGAGGCTCGCGTCCTAAAAATATACAAAAAAAAAGAAGAAAAATAATTTGCCTAACTCAAAAAAAACACAATCGGGTAAAGTCCCCACCACGGCCATTGGAAGGGCAGCGAGACTGCTGGGAGCGGGTGCTGCTTTGATCGGGCGCGAGGTTGCCGTTAGGTCGCTAGACGCCATATCGGCGTTGTCTGATGAGTCGCGCTTAAAAAAGCGTCTAAATCAAGCGGCTGGACTCGTAGAATCCCTCTCGCAACTCAAAGGTGCTGCGATGAAGACTGGGCAGCTACTAAGCCTTGAGTTTAGTGACCTTTTGCCTCCAGAAATAACGGATATCCTGAGAAAGCTCCATGATAGTGCGACGTTTATGCCCTTTGATCAGGTTCAAAAGATATTGCGTAGAGAGTTGGGGCCTGATCTGTTTAGAGACCTTAAAGACCTGTCGATGGAACCGATCTCTGCCGCCAGTATTGGGCAGGTTCATAGTGCCATGTTGGCCGGGCAAAAAGTCGCAGTGAAAATCCAGTTTCCTGGAGTCGACCAATCAATAAAAGCTGATTTAGCTTTGGTCCGCAAAGCTGTTGAGTCGGTTCTATGGGTGCAAAGCAAAAATGTACCGCTCGATGGGTTTTTTGAAGAGTGTGAACGCGTACTTCGCCAAGAGGTTGACTATCTAAAAGAGGCGCAGTTTATTAATCAATATTCCGAGTTTGTTAAAGGCTCGGACTGTTTTTTGGTGCCGAAAGTATTTGTCAGTCACTCGACAAGTAGAGTTTTGACCCTTTCTTTTATGGAAGGAGAGAGACTGGGCGAATGGATGAAGAAAAGTCGAACAGAGGTTGAAACGTTTGCTTTTGCAAAGATTATTTTGGAGCTTCTATTCAGTGAGTTTTTTGAGTGGGGTGTGGTTCAAACTGATCCGAATTTCGGAAATTTCTTGTATCGCCCTGCTACGAAGCAACTTGTGCTGTTAGATTTTGGGGCCTGCAATGTTTACAAAGAAGATTTGCGCAAGGATATGCTTGGACTGTTGAAAGCTGCTTTTTCAAAAGATAAGGTATTATTACTTAAAGTGGCCGCGGAGAGTGGTGTTCTTGATCCTAGGGAGTCAGAGGAAACAAAAGAGTTATTCTGCCGTATGATGGAGCTCATCGTGAGTGTTTTTCGAGAGGAGTCTCAGCCTTTTAATTTTTCTAGCGGGGAGTATCTTCACGAAATACGGACAACGACCATGACATTTGCGAGTACAGTAAAATTTACAGCACCTGCCAAAGACTTGATCTTCCTTAACAGGAAGCTTGGAGGAATGTTTCACTTGCTCAAGGACTTGGGCGTGAGGGCCGATCTAAACATTATGTGGCAGCGAATGTTGAGTCGGTGATGCTATCTAGTTTTTTTTGAAGCTTTCAGCCCATATAGCGTAGGCAAGATAACGGTTTAATTTTTGTGTTTGAATGGTTTGCACCCCGAAAACATTTTGTTCAAAGGCTGTATCAAATTCGTTTCGGTTAAAGTTTGCTCCCAATATTTCTTGGTGCTTTAGCGCGACTTGATAGAGGAAATCTTTATTGCGTCTTAGTAGACGCAAGAAAAAGCCGTCAAAGCTAAAGTCATCTCGCCGTCGAAGTCGCAAAGGCTCTGGTAATAGACCTTTTTGCGCCTCACGAAGTGTCTGTTTATAAAGGCTTTTCCAGTCGTGTATAAGATGCCAGCTGATTTCTTTGAATGAAGATTCGATGAGCCTTGAATCACAGTAAGGATGAAGTTGCCAGATGCTCTGTTGACCAAGATGGGGGCCCCAAACGAGATGTGGGGCGCTTAGATAGTAGAGGTTTGGATGTGCGAGGCAGTCTGCGAAAAACCTTTTATTTAAGCCATGGCCGCGGCTAAATAACCCATCTAATTCTTTGAGCGTTTCAAAAGACGAGCCCATCTTTAGCCAATTGATGGCATGGTAGTGCCGTAAGTCTGGTGCAACTTCTTCAGTTGAGAACGGATTGTATTTTAATCGAGTTGACAGTGCCAAAAGCCTTAATAGTATAGATTTTGGCAAGGCTGCGATCGCCGCTTGCCAGATGTAGTTAACGGTGGATCGGTCCGTGTCTTTGGCTATGTCCTTTATGATCCGGTAGGCATGCCCCAGTTGTCCGTGTCGTATGAGGGATGTCGCGACGGAAGGAACCCGGTTGAGAATCTGATCTGCTCCGAACCCTGTAAAAACTG
This sequence comes from Deltaproteobacteria bacterium, assembly GCA_040381655.1. GTDB lineage: Bacteria > Bdellovibrionota_B > Oligoflexia > Oligoflexales > RGVZ01 > CAMDKS01. Next base: position 1,306 of record JBEIGW010000210.1, on the reverse strand, counting down.
CACTATTCTGGCCACAGAATGAGTTTATAACTGGACCGAAGAGGGCACCCTGCCAGAAAAAATCAGCAGGCTCTGAGCCAACAGACTGCTTGTCGCGTAAATCGGGTATGGATAACTCGTTGCCATCAATGACAGTTAATTTTAATGCAAATTTCTCTGCTACAGACTTTGCAAAATTGATACTGACTTGGTGGGATGGGCTGTCTGGGAATGAGTAGACATAACATGTTGGCTTTGCGCCCATATTTGCAAGAAGCGCGGCCGTGAACGATGAGTCTAATCCCCCTGACAGTTCACAAAAGATCTTACGATTCTCCGTGGCATCAAGATCGTCTTTTATGGATCTTTTGAGTGCAGATAAAATAATCTGGCCTGCGTCTTCGTGAGTTTGAGATGGGTTGTAGTGATTTGATAGGGGCGAAAATTCATGAAGATCGACTTTATATCCCGTCTCTTTGCGGGATAGGGTCGAATTCGAGGGTAGTCTTGATAGTCCTTTGACTGGACTAAACTCCCCGTCATACTGCCAGGCCGGGACATCTAATATAAAGCCGAGCGCGTATGTCTCACAGAGTGAGAATGCGCGCTCTTCGATGCATAAAGCTGACAAGCTATCACTGATAAAATGTTTTCCAAAAAAAACTGACGATCCACAAAAACGGCTGCGATGGGCGAGGATCTGATTGTCGATGATTGCGATTGCATAGAATTGCCCCTCTACATCGCCAAATGTTCTTTTTGTCAGCAGGTGCTCAAGGAGTCGGTCGGCCGGACTTCGTTTATCTTCAGCGTCCCGCCCCGGAATGTGATCAATACGACCAGATAGGACTAGGCGATTCGGGCCGAGTGCAGCGACGTTGTAAGAGCTTCCTCGGCACGACAACGAGGGAATGCCGGCGTCATCATAGCCTGCGATGATATAATTTTTGCTTGGCTCATATAGGTTCCGCATGAAGAATCTATATTAACATGAGATCACTCGCGGCAGGGGGTCTTTTCCGCGAGTTTTGATTCGATGAGAGAATCGACCAATTCATTGAGGTCCTGTTTGATAGTGTCTTCAGTCTCACCAAATTGCTGTGAGCAGACTTCCACAGCCTTGTTAAAATTACTCTCCACCAGCGTCTTTAGCATGAAAGCCGCAGATTCATTGATGCCGAAAAAGTCACCCGTTTTTTTTGAAAACAGAACGTCTTGGCCATCAATTTTTTGGAGAACGATGAGCGGGTCAAACTTTAAGTTATAATTCATAGAGCTGAGATCTTTTTTATATTTTGTGATAAAGAATCTCCCCAGTAGCCTTACG
>JBEIGW010000209.1:0-5052 GCA_040381655.1 Deltaproteobacteria bacterium | reverse complement strand
CCATCTTTAGATGGCTTTGATCTGCCCATGGGCTTTGATTTTGGACTCTTAGATTTGACTGGTGGTTTTGGCATGACAGATGGTCTTTCTAGTTAATGACACTGTGATTACGTGCGGCTAACTTTATGTGGGGCGGCCTGGGCGATGGGCATCAGCACAATCTCTTCGATATTAACGTGCGCTGGACGATCAACTGTAAACCAAATGCACTCGGCAATGTCGCGAGCAGAAAGTGGCTTAAGACCTTTGTAAACTGTCTTAGCCCTCTCTTGATCTTGATCAAACCGCACCATGGAGAAATCCGTCTCCACCATTCCTGGATCAATTAAGGATACGCGAATCGGTGTACCGCTTAGCTCTAGTCTTAAAGTTTTAGTGATGGCACGAACAGCGTGTTTTGTGGCGCAGTAAACACTTCCGCCTTCATAGACCACCGTACTAGCGATACTTCCCATATTCACAATATGGCATAGGTTTTTAGCTTTCATGGCTGGCAAAAATTCACGGGTCACTCGAAGGAGGCCTGTGACATTGGTGTCAATCATCGTCTGCCAATCACTGACGTTTCCTGACGCCACGTGATCAATTCCTAGGGCAAGACCTGCGTTATTGAAAAGCACGTCTACTTGGCCGTGGGAGGCTTCGAGAGTTTTTTGAGCAAATTCTTTGACTGATTTGTCGTCGGTGACGTCAAGCTTGAGGACGATCACTTCACTGGCTTTCTTAGCGGCTAAACGCTGCGCAAGATCATCTAGTCGATCAAGACGTCTTGCTGCAATGACGATTCTCCAGCCTTTTTCTGCAAAGAGCAAAGCCGTCTCCTCACCAATACCAGCCGATGCGCCGGTGATGACGATGGTTGGAGAAGACTGTTTTCGGGTCATAGCTTCTTTGAAACTTTCACGCCGCGCTCATTGCCCTCACCGACAGAGCACGACTCAAATCCCTTATCGACTGCATACTGGTGTTGAATGCGGCGATAAAAACTATTCATGGGCTTAAGAAATATTTCTTCCACTTCACCTGCGGTGATCTTAGCGATGGCATCATCAACGGCTGCCAAAGCGAGTTTTTCTGTCTCAGCGTCGGCTTGTTGATTGTGGCCGCCCCCACCGTGGCGAGGTTTGTTGTGCTGGTGGTTTCTTTGACCGCCACCATTGTGACCTCGCTGGCCTCCGCCATGCTGCCCACGATGTCCGCCACCATGATGCTGACCACCGCGCTGATGTTGGCCTCCGCCACGCTGGTGCTGACCACCACCGCCGCCACCTTGGGGCTGACGATTACCGCGGAAGTTTGGCATGTTTTTGCCCACGGGTGGGCGTGAGCCTTCTTCGATCTCTTCCGGTTCTATGTCGGCAAAAGCCCAGCGCAAGAATCTGTCAAAGTAGGCGTAGTAGCCAGGAAAGTCTTCTTTAAGAGCGGTAGAAATCGTCTGCCAAACTTGCTTGCTTTCCTCCGTATCAGCATTGTGAGCAGGCAGTGCCGTGCCCGTCTTTAGGAGCACGAGATCTGCAAGATCAAGTGTGAACTTCATGAAAGGCTCAACAATTTGATTGAGCATGATGTGATCCAGTGGAGTTTCTTCCACCATCTCAGGATACTGGGCTGCATACCAAAGGCTCATACGACCCATGAGACCTTTGAGGTCCATGGATTTAAGCTCACCAGGCAAACTTTCGAGAGTGGCTCCGACCATGATAGGCCAGCGGCCTTTGTTGGTCCCACTCTCGTCGGCTCCTTCAGCCGTGGCCGTCGCTGCACGCTGGGTTCTCTCGTGCTCAAGGCACGTAAATAGGAAGTAGTCGATCGGAACGTTTCTGCCCTTTTGGAGCTCGACTCGTTGCTTCATGCTTGGCTGCGGTTTTTGCTCTTGAACGTCGTCTTGCTGATTCTCTGACATATGGCTTCGGTTTCCTACAAATCTAGAGTTTGTTAGCTTTTCATCCGGCGGGCTAAATTAAGAACGCGGCAACTTGCCACGGTCAGTTCTTCGGCTGCAGTCCACTCTTTGGAGTCTTTGCGAGCCATCGTATAAGCAGATAGCTCCAAGTCACCTTCAAAGGCGTCGATGACATCTTCAACGGCCTTCACGTAATCTGGGGAACCCAAGGTGGCTCTCTTAAGTGTACCCGATGCTTTTTTGAGGTGGGCGACCGCGTCGTGTTCACCCTGCTCAGCAAGAAGAGGGTTTAATTGATCGATGGCGGACACCAAGTCTGCTGCACTGTCCTTGCGGTCACGCTTGATTACTTTGGTCATTTAAACTCCCGCTAAAGTTGTCTTGTGGGACACACGCCATCACCCGCATCAGAAAGAAAATCTAAATCGATGGGATAATATTTTTTTGCTCTTTTTTTACCTTTGAGTCGGCGACACATTCTGGTGCCACTTTTGATGGCCGGGCTGCGGCTCTATCTGGCCGGCCCCTTTAGGCCTCAATTCCGTCTTTTCGAAGCATAGGTCAGGCGCGGGCAAGTTGCAATGATTTCGTCGTGGTTTCAGGCACCTAGGGGCCTTGCGGGGGGTCTTCCTTCGGCGGGCCAATATATTTTGCCTCTCGGGTCTCGGTAGGGGCACTTTCACGTTGACGGTTGGGCGGGGTTTTTGTACATAAAACCCCCTCGAAGTTTTCGTCGGTGAAGGCTAAGGGCTCGTAGCTCAGTTGGTAGAGCAGTACACTTTTAATGTACGGGTCGATGGTTCGAATCCATCCGGGCTCACTTCTTCAAAGAAAAGGCGTCAAATTCGACTGTTTCTCCCGTGTTTTTGGATTTTCTTTCCGTCCTGTCCCCATCGTCTAGAGGCCCAGGACACCACCCTTTCACGGTGGATACAGGGGTTCGAATCCCCTTGGGGACGCCATTTTTTAAGCTAAAAGTTATCTACGCTGAATTTTGCGACGTTTATGGCGCGAGATTGTATCGTTCTATTTCAAGACGCTTTTCGTTGCCTTTTTGGGCTATCGATTGGTGTCACGGCGAGTTTCAGTTTAAAAGGTTTCAGCAGAGCATTCAGGGTCGCTAGCGTCGGATTATGCCTCCGATCAACCGCTCTCAATACGTTGGGACTGGCCATTTTGACTCGTTTGGCGAATTCTGCGACCCCATAAGCTCTGATCACTTTACCTAAGGCCTCCTGGATCGGCACTCCTTCATCAATAGCGGCCATCAAAAACTCACGCGCAAATTCCTGATCTCTCAAATCAAGACTAAGTCCTTCATTCCACTCCCGAGATCGTCTGGCCATATCACTCACTTTCCAAATACTGCTACAAATTCTGTTTGGCTTTTCGAAGACCCGCCTCGAGTGCTGTACTTCTGATGAATCATCAAAAAAGCACCCCCGGTCTTAGTTATCACAAATGATAACTAATAAAAACATTCTCTCTCAAACAGTTCGGGTCCGTTGCAGTCAAATTGTGAAGCTATTCAACGTATTTGACGCAGCCGGTAAAATTAATATTAGCTGTTAACGGCCGCGTTGATTAATCAATACTCAATCAGTCGGGTGTCCCCATTAGGAGCCAAGGAAGTCTTTGATGTTGTCGGTTTGAACTAGCTTGAAGTCACCTTTCGGCAAGATTCTTTTAGCCAGGCCGAATAGAACTTTGCCCGGTCCGATTTCAACGAAGTGGTTGATGCCGGCATGATGCGAAACTTCGATGGTTTGCGTCCACTTCACCGCACTGTCAATTTGCTTGATCAGATAATCAGGGCCGTAGTCTTCTGTGATTTGCGCTGTGAGATTTGGAATAAGCTTTGTTTTGTTTTGCGTAAATTTCGCAGCCGTCAGCAGCGGCGTCATGTCAGCTCTGGCTGGTTTCATCATGGATGAGTGAAACGGAGCAGAAACGGCAAGTGACACAAACTTCACAGCTTCTGCTGTGAGAGCGTCCTCAAGACGTTTAACAGCTTTGGCACTTCCCGCCACAACAAGCTGCTGTGGGCTATTGTAGTTCACGACTTCGACTGGCTCTCCGGGAGCTGCGGCTTTCTTGCAGTAATCTTCAAGTCGAGATGCTTCCATGGACAATACAGCTGTCATGGCACCAGCGCCCTCAGGCACTGCTTTTTGCATGGCCGTACCGCGGGCTCTTACGAGTGAAATGGCTTCCGCAAATCCCAGTCGACCCGAGGCCACCAGAGCCGAGTACTCGCCAAGGCTATGGCCTGCAAACATGTCAGCTTTGAAGCCTTTTTCTTGAGTCATCACGCGCCAGGTGGCGACACTGGTCGTCACGATACAAGGCTGAGTGTTAGCCGTAAGCTTTAATTGATCCTCAGGCCCTTCAAGACAAAGTTTTGTGATGGGAGCCTTGGCTGCCTCTTCGGCCTCTTGAAAGATTTCTTTGGTGTAAGAAAAATTATCTAAAAGGATTTTGGCCATTCCGGGATACTGACTTCCCTGACCAGGAAACATGGCTAGTGTTTTAGTATCTGACATAAAAAGACCCTCGAAATTTTTTTTGGGCCTAGATTTTATCGCCTAGAACATCAAAGCGATACCCAAATCAAACCGTTCCTCAGTTCGAGACTCGGCAGCCCGGTGATCGCCTGTGAAAACCCTGGGGGGATCGGCCGTGTAGGTCGTCGACTTGAGTGCGCCTGTAAGGGCTACGTAGCGGGCCAGGCGAATGGCTCCGCCCATGGACGAATTGATGGTCGGGCTTTCCGACTGATCAAATACGTCTAACCCCTCGCCATCGTCTTTTGCGCGGCGCCATGATTCATAGCCAGCCCCTAGTGTCACAAAGGGAGTAAAAGGGCTCGGGTTTGGCAGGCGCAAAATAAAATCAGCCTCTCCCATAGACCGTGCCGATGCTAATTCTTTGTCCTCTTGGTTCATATAACCGGCATTGAGGCCCCAGGCCGCGTAGCGGTTAAATGGAAATGTCACCCCGGCACTGCCATGGAATGTTTTAAATCCAAGACCAATGCCAATGGAAATTCCTAGCTCATCGTCTTCGCTATACGAGCTCCCGCGTTTTGTCATCGACTCGTAGATCTCTCTGTACTTTGGTTTACTGCTGCGTGGAGACCAGTAGCTTTG
>JBEIGW010000208.1:0-5055 GCA_040381655.1 Deltaproteobacteria bacterium | reverse complement strand
GGTTGCTGTAAATTTTGAGCCTAGTGTGGGACCATCACTTTCAACGGCAATGCTGCCGCCGAGCTGGTCAAGTGTTGTTTTTACAATAAATAATCCAAGGCCGGTACCAGGAATCGCCCGTTTCGAGGCATCACCGCTTCTATAAAACATTTTAAAAATTCTTTTTTTGTCCCGTGGTGTGAGGCCCAGTCCGTAGTCCTTTATGGTAATCAATAGACCACTGTCAATAACTGAACCTTTAATCTCGACTGGGGTTGTTTTAGGCGAATATTTTATAGCATTTTCGAGGAGATTGCTGATGACCATGTTAAATGCATTTAAACTTCCATGCCAGGTCACATGATCGGCGACATCGGTAACAATACGATCTGAAATTCTCGGGTCTAAATATGATAATGTTTTCACTACCTCGTGGATGGACTGTTTGACATTTACATCTTTAATATCGTCTTGGAACATCGTGAGTCCACGATCAAGCCTAGATGAGATCAGGATTTGATTAACAAGCCGAATGAGTCGATCAATATCAACCAGGCTCATAGTCAGAAGCTTTTGCCGCATTTCATCCGGGAGACTGCGTGACGCGAGGGTTTCGTACGCTAAATGAATACTAGCCAATGGGGTTCTTAGTTCATGCGTAACGCTTGAGACGAAATCGCGTTGCTGTCGGATAAGTGAGGTTTGACGCAGCCCCCATGTAAAAAGCATGATTGAGCCTGCACCCAGCATGGATAGTAGAACGATACCAACAACAATCAAAACAACAACGCTCGTATCGTTAGTTGGGAGTAGGGTGGGCTTTATTAATGCCGCAATTTTTTCGATTTCACGACGTCGGTCAACGAACCAGATGATCCATAGAGTCAGGATAGCCGTCCAGAGAATTTGCATGAAAACGAAGATGCTGACGGGATGAACTAGCCATCTTAGTTTTCTGCCTAGAAAGTGCCTCATTTTCATAGCCGGGAGTAAAACCGGGCTTGCGACTTTTGGCATAAAGCTAAAAATGATGTCTCTCTTTCTTGCTAGTGGATCACTCGTATAGACATAGTGTCTGATTTGAGCTCGGTCTTCAGTTCCAGAGCAAGATTGACTAACTTGTTGTAGTTGTAGCGTCCAACAATAAGAGCGACATTGTCGGCGCATTTCGCGTCGAGAAGCGCTCTTACGAGTTGGCCAACCAGCTCAAACGAGTTTTCATCTGTTAAAGATCCATGGCATGGGTAAAGCGCGACGCTCCGCGCTTTCAAGTTTTGTACCGTCTCCGTGACGAGACCGACCCATACAGCGTAGTCGCGGAAGTTTGGCGCAGGGCAAGGAGTAATAAAAACACGCCTTGCCGCACCATCTTCACCTGCGATAGCCATCAGGGATGGTTCGGTTACATTCTGACCTTTTAGTTCGATTTCATACAATAGTTTTGAGGTAGATGCTTCGGAGATCATATCAGGGCATTCGAGGGCCCCATTTTTTGCAAAAGTAATGACTAAGTGATCTCGTAAATCAGTATCATCGACGGCAAGTGACAGCGTGATCGTTTCAGCCGGTTGTGAGGTGCTGGATGTGTCGTCAGTCGCGACAGCCGATCCCTGCTTGGTTGTCGGCGCATCAGTTGTCTCTACAGACGGTTCAGCACCTATACCCATGACTTACCTCCGATTTGATTATCTATTGTACCGCGTGGATATCTGTCACGACTGCGTCAAGAACACCATTTACAAATGAGCCGGAGTGTTCTGTTCCGTAGCGTTTTGCCAGTTCAATGGCCTCGTTTAAGATTACCTTATCTGGGGCTAGTTTCTCAAGAAGTTCAAAGGTGGCTATGCGTAAAATAACGCGGTCCGTGCTCGCCATCCTGCTGATTTTCCAGTTCTGACTATGTGCAGCGATGATTTCATCAAGTTTATTAATATTGGATAGTACGCCCTTTGTGACCCTCAAGAGATAGTCACTGACGCTATTTTCGACCTTGAAATGCATCAAAAATGTTTGAAAATGTTCATCCGAAAAGTAAAAAATCTTGTCAGCCTCACATTGGTATAGAAACTGAACGGCAAATTCACGTGACAGAGAGTTGGGATTCATTTGGCTCACGTTTGTGCATCTCCGCTCAAGCAAGCCATCGTCGAGGTCATTTCAATCGCAGCATGTGCGGCATCGCGGCCTTTGTTTCCATATTTAATACCACTGCGATTGAGAGCTTGTTCAACTGTATTGGTTGTCAAAACACCGAAAATAACTGGTATACCTGTTTCGACGGTGACGTTCATGATACCGCGAGCACACTCGCCAGCAACAAAGTCAAAGTGCGGCGTTTCGCCCTTAATGACGGCTCCCAAAGTTACGACTGCGGTATAGCGACCCGAGCGAGCAGCTTGTGATGCCACGGTGGGGATCTCAAAGCAGCCAGGCACCCATAATATGTCAACATTTGGAGTCAACCCGGCTTCACGAAATACATCTTCAGCACCTGCTAATAAGCATCGAGTGATCATTTCATTAAAACGTGCCACGACTATAAGATAGCGGGGTTGTGTGTTTTTTTTGGCTGCTTTTGAGGTGTTTTTTGGCATGTTTGATGTCTCCAGATCTTTATTTGCTACCGATGACCACATGGTCCACAACTTCTAGTCCAAAGCCAGCGAGGCCCTTAAATGTGCGCTGTTGAGATACGTGCGTTCTCATTCTTTGGATACCGAGAGACCTGATAATTTGCGCGCCGATACCAAGTAAGCGTGCGTCCATATTTTTTGCGCTCTCATCATCTTTTTGTGATGATGACTGACTTGCGTCTACGTTATTTAGAGATGTCGACCTTTGTGGGTAACTCAGATAAATCAGCACTGCAGCCTCGGAAGACTTCAGCATCTGGAGTCCATAAGCTACAAGGTCTCGTTTGTTAGACAAACCACGTGCAAATACGTCGAAGAAGGGCTTTTGTCTGTGGACTCGCACGTCGACAATAGACGTTGCGAATCGATCCTTGCCCTTGATAAGAACTAAGTGTTGGGATCCATCGAGAACGGATTCGAAAATAATACTTTCGAATGAGCCTTCAGACGTTTCGATGATGCCTTCATCCAGTGGACGGACCAAGCTATCCCGCATAAGACGGTACGCAATGATATCGTCAATAGTAATTATAGGCAGTCTATGATGCTGCGCAAATCGTTCGAGATCCGGCATTCTGGCCATTGTGCCATCGTCATTCATTATTTCACAGATGACAGCGGCAGGCTTACAGCCGGCAAGTCGTGCTAGATCCACAGATCCCTCCGTGTGTCCGGAGCGTTCCAAGACGCCGCCCTTTTTGGCGCGTAAAGGAAACACATGGCCTGGAACGCAAAGGTCTTCTGGTTTTGTAGTATCTGCAACGGCAACGCGAATCGTGTGTGCTCGATCAGCTGCAGAAATCCCGGTTGTGACTCCGTGGCGCGCCTCAATACTGACTGTAAATGCCGTGGTGTGCCCACCAGATCCTTTGGACATGTCATCCATCAGCGGCAACTGTAAGCGCTTAATGAACTCAGGGGCCATAGGCAGACAAATGAGGCCACGCGCATCTTTTGCCATAAAGTTAATTTTTTCAGCAGTGGCGTGCTCAGCGGCGAAAACAATGTCGCCCTCATTTTCGCGGTCTTCATCATCGACCATGATGACCATTCCACCTTTGCGGATGGTCTCTATAGCTTCGATGACACGAGCAATACTCTTGTCCATGATGAAAACAGTCTCCCGCTTCCTTCGTCGCACCAATCTCCCGTGGACGGGCCCTGATTGTTCGACGCGTAGAGTTCAAAGAACGTGGCCGACCTGGTCTTGGCCAATGATTTTGGCCATATCAGCGTAATGTTGAAAGCCCGCCGGTTGCCCTTATATGGATCGTGATTAAGAAAAAAGCAATAATTTTAATAAATTTGAGCCACTGTGCGGTCGAGTGTTGGCTAAAGTTCAATATTTACGGTTAGTTATTGATTTACTTCAATTCTATGAATTTAGAATCCACAGCCGAAATCATGGCTGTTGCATGAATCAGTCCGTCATTTTTTTTCGTTCCAGGCCTCGGTCAGACGCTCCAAGTGCTTGGCAATCATATCGACTTCAATATTGACGATGTCGTTCATCCTACATTGTGACAGGCGGGTCGTTTGCCACGTTACCGGGACAATCGTGAACGTAAGCAAACAACCATCATGTTTGTCCTCAACAGAGTTTATCGTCAGACTAATACCGTCAATCGCAATAGAGCCTTTTTTCACAACATACTTGGCAAAATCCTTGGAGATTTTGATTTCAAGGATGTGAAAATCCTTGTCCTCTTTTAGACCTGTAATCAGGCCACGATCATCAACATGTCCTAGTACAAAGTGTCCGCCCAACCGGTCATTTGGTCGCAGGGAGCGCTCTAGATTTACGAGACTTCCCGTTTTCAAGGTTGAGAGGGATGTTCGAGCCAGAGTTTCGGGACTAACATGAAATTGTAAGTGTGTATCGCTCGCCTCTCCCACCTCAGATAGACAGACTCCATTCACCGCGATGCTATCGCCATGATCTCTTGAAAAATTATGACCTGGATCCACGACAAGTGTCAGCAAGTCTCCCTGGGTTTTATTCAAGGAGATGACGCGCCCAGTTCTTTCAACGAGTCCGGTGAACATTTCAGTCACATTGGCGGAGCTTGGATTGCGCTAAGTTCGCGCATAAATTGCTCAGTGTCTCTAAAGTCTTTGTAGACAGACGCGAAGCGTACGTAAGCGACTTTGTCGAGAGCCGTGAGAGCTTCTAGAATCATCCCACCCAATTTTTCGCTCGCTACGACTCGCTCCCCAGCGTCTTGTATGTTGCGCTCAATGCGAGCTAGCATGTTTTCAATTTGATCTATAGTAACAGGTCGTTTTTGACATGCGACCTGTATGGACCTAAGTGCCTTTTCGGGAATATAGGCTTCAACTCGCCCATCTCGTTTTTTGATCTGAAAAACAAATGCTTCTTCTTGCTCGTAGGTCGTAAAGCGGTAGTTACAGTCGGGACATGAACGACGACGACGAACGGATC
>JBEIGW010000207.1:0-5101 GCA_040381655.1 Deltaproteobacteria bacterium | reverse complement strand
GATCCGAGCCTAAGCGTGGCCAAGACAGATCCTTTTAGCAGTCTTTTCGCATTGGATGAGATCCTCGGTGGTTAGTCCAAATTTTCTCTGGACCAAAGACTCCTCGTGGCTGAGATCAATGTCAAAAATGCCTGGGTCGTCTGTTGAAATGGTGACCCTAATATTATGATCGAGAAAACGCCTGAGCGGATGAAATTCTGGTCGTCCGAGTGCTCCAATACGAATATTTGAGGTTGGACACGTTTCGATGAGTGGATTGGAATGTTTGATGATGCATAACAATGCATTCTGAAACGTCCTAGTGTGCTCGATGAGATCCATGTCGTAGTGCCACGTCACATAGTCACCCACAGTGGACTGCTCCATTCGATCGGAAAACCATTGGTAATCTTTAATCGTATACCCGTGCTCATGAAGCTCTTGCCTATTTTTATTCAACCAATGAAGATGTTTTTGAGCCTCAGATCGATTTTCTTTAATGGTGCGCCCGTTAAGTGACTCTGGACTCATTGCAAGCGCCAAGGCATGTCCGAGTCTATCAACACCCATCTGCGCAGCCTCGACGCACCAGCGGGCAGCTGAATGTAATCCGATGTCCTGCCACATCTCTCCGACGTGGTACAAGATCTCCAACGAATGCCTCGCTTCCTGGCGGTCAGCTAGGATCTGTTTGAAGAGCTGGCGTTTGCCCTCAGGGGGATGGCCCTGCTCGTTGCCGCAAAAGTCTATGCCAGTAATAAACGGACGCGCGTCAGGATGATGGTCTAAGAAATTCAAAAGAAAGCGGTACGAATCCCAGGCATCGGCGTCTTGACGGCTAAACGAGATGGCAATGCGTGGGTGATACTGAGACGTTTCATAGAAACGAGCAGATTTAACTAACAGATCGAGATATTTGGTCCTTGCCTCGGCATTCAAGTACAGCGGAAGAAATGTTCGGTACTCCTTATAGCCTTCGAGGCTTACGTGGGATGCAAACACCTTTTCGGCAAGCGTCATATCATCGGGTGTAGGCGGAAATAAGGCGATTAGAAGATTGAACTTCGCCTGAAAGATATTAAACGTGCAAGGGTCATTGCATATAAAATCTTTCCGAAAGTTGTCCCTGCCGTTACTTGCATTCCACCAGTGTTCTGGTTTGATTTTGTTGCCCGTGGCTTTTTCGAATTCGGAGATAAACCACTGGAACCTTGTCTCATATTTTTTTGCGCGGTCGAAACTTGCCTCAAAAAGACTGTCAGCTGAAAGACAGCCATAGAGATGAAGATGATTTTCGCTTTGAAGGATTGTCATGGGGACTGTGGCCTGTGGCGTTGGATGCCGTCTCGAATTTCTTTTGAAAAGATCTCAGCAAGTTCTTCCTGATCATAGCGTATCAAAAAAGTCTCTGACTTATCAACGAGCCAAAGCCCAGGCGGCAAGCCTTTGGTTTTCCGAATAAACTGTCGTCTCGTGCAGTAAACGTCTCCTTCGCGTGCTTTGCTTCGATCAGAGAAATGCAGCGCCAGTATGCCAGCCGAGCGCATAATGTTTGGATCTAATGAGCTTTTAGACGGTAATCCGGTTACCAGGACATGGCTTCCTCGGCCGCCGCCTGCGATGTGAACCCACCAGTCACTTGATTTTGCAGCCTTCACGATCTGATCGGATTCTTTGGCGTCTCGTCCTAGTATAAGAATGGCGCCTTCTGGTGCAGAAAAGCGACGCCCAAGGGTATTTTTCGAGGTTTTAACGGCCCGAGTGGGTGTAACGGTTAATTTTGGTTTAATGAGCGATAAGCCTGATAGCAGTTGACTGACCTCCATATCCGTCATCGATACTGACGAGTCCCGGATCCTCGTTAAAGCCTCCTCAAATGATTGAACGTCTCGTTTAATCCCTGCAACGCGGTCGCTTTGAAGTTTTGAAGCTCGTTCCAGCTTTTTTATACGTGTATAAAATAGTTCAAGGTTCTCACCCGGCGTTTTGCTAGGGTTTAATTTTAGGATCTTTTGGGATTCACCAGATTCGGTGTCCTCAATAATGAGTTCCTCAGAGTTCTTTTTGAGACGCCAAAGGTTGCTTGAAAGAAGCTCGGCGTCTTTCTTTGCAGCCTTGATGGTCGCCGTTGATGGAAGCTTTGAGAGATCTTCATCCAGAGTCTTCCGGAGAGTCTTAAGCCTTCTTCCTATTTTATCTCTGGCCTGCCTTCTAGACGCGCTGAGAACCTCACCGCTTTGTGGTTGGTTTGCTAGATTGGCTTGCTCGTCAAGACTTAATAGGGACTTTAACCAAAGCGCAATCGTGGGCTCATCAAAATCATCGGCTTCGAGCACGTCGCTAGAAGCTGTCTTTTTAACTGTGAATGTCCCTTTAGGCTGAAGGCGGCAGAGGCTGACCCCATTTAATATGAAGTCGATCTCTGCTGTTGGTTTAGCGGAGACGACGAGAAACGTGTCATGACTTGGGGAGTTTGACATGAGCCTTAAGCGTAGGAATGACTTTTCGCGGTCATGGGCGCTCAACGCCACATTGATTAGACGACAAGACGAGCAGTATTTTCGAATGATGGCAGCAGCTCCTGTGGATTTGAGCTCTGCGGTTGGTTTAGCGGTTGAAAACAAGAGGTTGTTCGTCTTAGCAGCGGCGTCTAAGATCAGATATCCTTTTGTTTTTTCGCCAGTTGTGGGTTGGAAAATAGATGCTTGAAAAACAAGGGTGCCGTGATCTGTTTGCCAGCACTTACTTAGATTGATCACCGGTAGCGATGATTTTGGACTCATTCATATCGTCCTGTCAGGCCGGCTGAGCGGATACTTCTTATGAACTTGTCGGTAAGCTCGACGCCGTCCTTTGCATTAAGCACAACTTTAGACTGCGGATAGTCCAGTTCAATTCGTAATTTTGCCGGCCCTTTGCTGCTAGTCGCCATCTGGGAGAGGGCTGTCAAAGAGGGCTTCGGATCACCTGCCGTTGCGCCTTGCCGCAAGTTTATAGTCACCGTGTAGGACTTAACCGCCTGCTGTCTGATCTCTTCGATCGTGACGATTCGCTCCAGTTTCATGCGCATAGTCGTGCCATCAGGCAGCTTCTTGATAGAGGCCTGCACCCAAACTGGAGTTCCCGGTAGGGGGAATGCTTGCGGAATGTCTTTTTCAAACATCATGGCTTCGGTGGCACCTGATTTGTCCTCAAGTAGCACGAAACCACGAGGCTTTTGATCTTTGCGGCTTATGGCTACGGTGCCGGCTTGAAAGACAGCGACGATTTGAATCTTATCCTTACCAGAGAGGGAGGCATACTGATGCGCGTCAGCTAGATTGGTTTTTCCAAACTTTTTGAGGTCAGCTTCATAAAAGTCTAGGGGATGACCCGTGAGATAGACGCCAGTGAGTTTTTTCTCATCCTCAAGTTGTTCAATTGTGACTGGGGCGGTGAAGCCAGGCGTTCCAATCCAATCCGGATGGGCGTCTTGATTCTCTTGGCTATTTGTTTGTACGTCCTCAGTACTAAAGTCAAAGAGTGACTTCTGCCCCTGCTTTTTGGCTGAAAAATGGGTTTCACTATATTTGACGATGTCACCAATTATGGCAAGCATGTGGCCTCGAGAGAGACCAAACTGATCAAGAGCTCCTGTCTTGATGAGAAGCTCCATGGTTTTCTTACTGACATCCAAGTGCAGATTGACTCGGCGAGCCATGTCAAAGAGGCTCTTAAACGGCCCATTAGCTTGGCGGTCAGCGACCAGAGGTTTAACAGCGGCAGCGCCAATGCCTTTGATGGCTGCAAGGCCCCACCGAATCTCCCCTTTGCCTGGCACAGTGAACTCCATAGAGCTCTGATTAATGTCTGGTGGCAGGAGTCTCATCTTCATGCGCTGGCAGTCGAGCGCGTATGAGATGACCTTATCCGTATTGTCCAAATCGCACGTCATGATGGCAGCCATGAAGAGCTCTGGATATTTGGTCTTCAGGTAAGCAGTTTGGTAGGCAATGAGTCCGTAAGCAGCCGAGTGGGACTTGTTAAAACCGTACTCAGCAAACTTTGCCATAAGGTCAAAGATCTGACCGGCTTTTTCTGGATCTAGTTTATTTTCAGTAGCACCTTTTAAGAAACGCTCACGCTGAGCGTCCATTTCGGATTTAATTTTTTTACCCATAGCGCGGCGCAGCATATCGGCTTCGCCCGGAGTATAGTTGGCAAGAGTGACGGCCGTCTTTTGTACTTGCTCTTGGTACAAAATGACACCGTATGTTTCTTTAAGGATGTCTTTGAGCTGAGGTAGCGGGTAAACGATCTCTTGACGTCCATGTTTACGCTCTACGAAGTCATCCACCATGCCTGATCCCAAAGGGCCAGGTCGAAACAAAGCCACAAGCGCGATGATATCTTCAAACCTATTAGGTTTAAGTTTTGTGACTAGTTGCTTCATGCCGTCACCCTCGAGCTGGAATACGGCTGTCGTGTGTCCTTCGGCGATGTTTCTGTAAACGTCGGGCTCTTCAAGGTTTATGGCTGCAAGATCAAAATTTGGGTCAGCGGCGTTTTTTATAAGTTTAAGGGCGTACTCAATGACGGTCAGTGTCTTAAGGCCGAGGAAGTCAAACTTTACAAGTCCCACCTTTTCAGCATTTTTCATCTCGTACTGAGTGATGAGTCCGCCTTCTGTGGTCGTGAATACCGGTAGATACTCCGTCATTGGTCCGTCTGACATGACGATGCCGGCTGCGTGGGTGCCCGTCTGGCGATTCAATCCTTCGATCTGGGCGGTGATATCCAAAATATCTTTTATCGTAGAGTCTTTTTCAGCCTCTTCCATCAGGCGAGGCTCTGCCTTCATAGCCAGAGGGATGGTGGCCTCGACCTCTTCGCCTTTTTCGTTTGGGACTTTGGCTGGGATTAATTTTGCGATCTTATCAGCTCGTCCATAGGATATCTCCATGACGCGCGCCACGTCTCTAACCGCGAGTTTCGCCTTCATTTTTCCAAAGGTTGCAATTTGGGCAACATGTTCTGTTCCGTATTTTTGATTGACGTAGTCGATGACCTCGCCTCGGCGATCCTGGCAAAAATCCACGTCAAAGTCAGGCATGCTGATACGTTCAGGGTTGAGAAAACGCTC
>JBEIGW010000206.1:0-5125 GCA_040381655.1 Deltaproteobacteria bacterium | reverse complement strand
TCAGCAAGCCCTAAATACTGTTAGAAGTACAGGGAGGGGAGGCTGAGCAAACGGCCATCTATACTGATGAGGCATCCTGTTCTTGATGGCCAAGAAAGCTCAAGCAGAATTCATTCGGTGGTTCGGCCCCTTACTTGATGCCCTTCGGGATCTTGGCGATTCAGGACGGCCAAGAGAAGTGTCTGCACGCATTTCTAAGAACCTCAACCTCCCAGATGAATTGCTTGATCAGACACTGAAGTCAGGAGGAAGTAAGTTTCATAATCAGGTCGCTTGGGCAAGGCAGTACTTAGTATGGGAAGGCCTCCTGGATTCATCAAAGCATGGAACTTGGACACTTACAGAGAAAGGGCGTAATGCGCAACTTGGCGACAATGAGTCACGGGATATCTTCCTGAAGTGGGTTTCTATTCACGCTGAGAATCGGAAGCAGAAACGAGATGTGCAGGAAACTGGAGAGGATGTTCCCCCGGCTGGAGCTACTTCAGATGATCCAGAAGAAGATCAGAAGCTCGATCTTTTAAGCACCCTGAGGTCCATCAGTCCTACAGGATTTGAAAAAATCTGCAGAGAGCTTCTAAGGGAGTCAGGCTTTGAGAATGTTGAAGTCACAGGTGGCTCTGCTGATGGAGGTATCGATGGCTATGGAACACTTGAAATCAACCCATTCGTGAGCTTTAGAGTCCTCTTTCAATGCAAGCGCTACGCCAAGGGGAATCTTGTATCTCGCGCTCAAGTGGGTGATTTCAGAAATACTATGCTTGGTCGAGCCGAAAAAGGAATCATCCTCACTACATCAGGGTTTAGCAATGCGGCCATCCAGGAGGCGAGCAGGGAGGGCGCACCTCAAGTCGAACTTGTCGACGGCGACAAATTGGTTGAGATGTTCCAGAGGGTTGAGCTGGGTGTATTCAAGCGAACTGTTTATGACGTAGATCCTGCGTACTTTGAGAAGTTTAAGGACTGACTTCTAACATCGCCATTCACCTGAGCCGCCGCCGTAAGTGCCTCTGTATCCCACTTTCACCTTGCGGCCAGGTGATGGCGAGCGTTAGGCGGAGCTTTGCCCGTGCATGGCCTACTTCCATTAGTGAGCAGAATCTTTCTGCAATAGGCATTGTCTCATCGGCACCTCGAAAAATAACTTACCACCAACTTGTCTCATTCGGGACCCAGGAAGTACTCCCCTTCTTGAATGGAGTCTAGTTGCAGGAATGGGTGAGCTACGCCATAAAATTCATATCTGTCGAGGCGCCCTCATGCCAAGCGGTGTGTTTTATTAAGAAGAAGTGCTTGACGCCCGTTGATGCCCATTCGATAATAGCAAAGTCTTCTAGTCATTCCATCATGAATGCACGCTCAATCCTGTGGGCTTTTTTCTTTATTAGTTTTAGTCCCAGCATAGCGTATGCAATTCCTAATCAACATCTAAATCCGCATCCTGATGATCCCGGCAAGATAAGTTGGCAGCAAAAGCCTGGCAATCCTAACGATATAAATCATCTTCACATCGAAGGCGTAAAGATATCGATTTTACCTGAGAGTGGAACTAACCACGATAAAACATGGGGTTTTACTCATGACAATGGGAAATGGGGTGCCGAGGCCGCATGGGACGATCGATTCTTGCGATATGAAGATACTGCAATGGGAATTGGCCCGAACGGAGCATGGGACCATTTTGGGCACGGTTATATAGATCCTTCATTCAGACCCCGGTATATCTACGCCAATGATGTACCCCAAGATGCTCAGGCGCAAGTCAATGAGGCTATGTCTACCTGGAACATTCGTGCAAAAGATGAAGGTGAGAAAAAACGAACCACTCCGGATGGAACGCCATTAAAAACAAGTGTAATTTTTGAAAAGGTCACATCAGGTGCTCATGAACTTTTGGTGGATTTTATGGACGGTTTTCAAGATGTTGGAAACGCAGTTGCCGAATGGATTTTGTCTACTGCTCAAATCGTTGGTTATCCCGTTGGTCAAGCTCCTACGCCAAGGACATTGTTGTTTGAAGCTACACCAACAAGCCAGTTCCAAGTATCGCAGGCTGACTGGCAGTTGAGCACAGACGGTCGTGAACTCGGAGACCCATTAAAAGTTTACTCTGCACTGTCTTCGCCTTTCGCTACAAATTGGTCGTTTGACAAAACACCTAATGTTTTGTTCGACGATCTAGACTTTGATTACCGGGCGCCAGATGGAATAACCGAGTATGAAGGGGATGAGGAAGACTTTAAAGGCCTGGGAATAAGCATAACCGATGAATGGGGTGGGTATCCCGCCCTAGCAGCGAAATCTACAATCGATATATATGAAGCAGACTTTTTCTCAATAGCACTGCATGAATGGGGCCATGTTATAGGTTTAATTCACTCAAACGGCGGCATCATGAAGGCCGATGCTCCATTTACAATGAATTTTACAAGTCAAGCCATAGACGCTGATAACGCTTATGGTGCAGCAGCTTTGTATTCGATTCCTGTGCCAGGCCCTCTCCCAATTTTAGGTATCGGAAGTGCTTTTGCTTACAGCCGCAAGATTCGCAAGAGAATGAAGCAAAGCCCCTTGGATCAGATTGTAAAAGAGTAGAGATTCCTTCGACCAATCTATTCATATGTATGAAGATGACCTACGTTCACACCTAGGTGAATGTAGTTGGATCGCCTAACCTCAAGATTCAGCGGGCGGGTGTCAATTCTCTGAGCATATGCACTGTCTTTCTTCCCGCCGCTGATCTTGGCGTTGGGCGTACTCAAAGCCTGGAGGCAAACATGGAGTTTATCTGTGTCCAGTGAGTATTTCTACCCGTAGCTACGCAGGGAGCTTATGCGGAACCACAAAAGCCGTCCAGCAAAGAAACTGCGGCACAATGGCTCGTGGGGGCAACGGACCAAGGAAGCTGTCTCTTATACGGAATATGAAGCCAGGGTTGGCAGCTTAGGCGGAGCCAACTATAAATAACTTTGGCGGCATTTAAGAGTGCTCGTGATAATCTAGTTTTTAGACAACCAACCAAGAGGATCAAATCATGCCCGACAACCAGAAGCTCAAAGAGCTTTCAGTTGATGACTTATCGCAGGAACTAAGAGCCCGTGAAGCGAAGGTCGGACAAACTACTCTGGCTGTGCCTTTGGCGCCGAGTGACAGCCTTAGCGAGTTCGACGACGAAAGCATTGCCAACGTTCTCAAAGAAAATCAAAAGGTCATCTACGGTACCGATGACCGCGTGGATGTATTTCAGCTTGCTGCAGGGCCGAACCTGGACGATGTGGATAGTGTCGTCGCTCTCTTCCATACTGACGACGTAACCGACAATGGAAATGGCACGTCGACGTTACGAACCGAGAACTTCGGTACAGCACGCAACTTGTGCGCTGGAGAGCGTTTCCGGGATCAACCCATCGGCGCTTTCTGTTCCGGCTTTTTAGTCGCAGCAGATATTGTCGCCACGGCTGGTCATTGCGTGAATGCCGGCAACGTGACAAATGTCCGCTTCGTTTTCGGATTCCGTATGCGCAATGCGACAACTGCGGAAACTGTTATTAACAATGGGGAAATCTACCGTGGTACAGCTGTCATTGCGCGCCAAGAGATTGGAAACGGGGCAGACTGGGCGCTTGTTCGCATTGATCGTCCCGTCACTAACCATCGCATCGTCAGGATTCGGCGGACTGGAAGGATAGGCGATACGCAAGCAGTACACGTGATCGGACATCCTTCCGGCCTTCCTGCAAAGTTTGCGGGTGGTGCGGCGGTTCGCAACAATGAGTCAAACGCGTTTTTCGTGGCCAACCTCGATACTTATGGAGGTAATTCGGGATCACCTGTTTTCAACAGTGACACTCACGAGGTGGAAGGGATTCTCGTCCGGGGTGAGGCCGACTTCGTTCAGCAAGGCGACTGCCGGGTATCACTTGTCTGCCCGACTACGGGTTGTCGGGGCGAGGACTGTACTCGCACTACTGAGTTTGCTGCAAATCTCGGACCGACAACTGACTGGCATCACGGCGATCTAAGCGCCGTAACCGGTGCCCCAGGTGCAGCGGGCGATCCGACGGGGTATATGTTCGATGCTCAAGGCACCCAGCATGTTGTCTATCGTGGCGGTGATGGTCACATCCATGAACTGTGGTGGGGCGCAGACGGCTGGCATCACGGCGACCTAAGCGCCGTAACCGGTGCCCCAGGTGCAGCGGGCGATCCGACGGGGTATATGTTCGATGCTCAAGGCACCCAGCATGTTGTCTATCGTGGCGGTGATGGTCACATCCATGAACTGTGGTGGGGCTAATGCAAACAGATCTCCATTTTTTCACGATCTCCATGCTGAGATAAGGTGAAGAATATGGGATAGAAACCCCCCCCCATTTCCCGTGAAAAGTCTGACGGGATCTCCCGTGCCTTCTGTGCTAATGGCGGTCCCGCTAAGATAGTGGAAATAAGATAAGTAATTGCACGTCAGATTGCCAGGAGCGATGAGATGGGCGATGAATCACTCTCAACAGTCGATTTCGACGCTTTCGAAAAGACTCTAATGAACGTGATTGACAGCGCACGATCTCTCGATGAGATCGAGGCTTGGCTCAAGTTGCAGGAGTGCATAAAATCGGTGCAGCTAGCAGGTTATCTCTTGAAATCGAACCCACCGCAGCGCAATTTCATACTCGAATTTGTGATGGGCGATTGCTCTACGGTAAAAAAGATCGTCAATATCTTCGACTTGGGAAACCAGCAATTTCAATTTCAGGAACTGCGTGATGAGTAGTGACTGTTTATCCAGTTATTGCAACAGATGCAGCTTATTTTCCCAAAAGATTAACCCCTGACAACTCCTCTCGTGGCGTGCGACTAGGCCATACTGGGGAGGGCTCTAGGTCGTACCGCCCAACAAGGGCGTCCAGCCGACTGTCGGAAGCGTACGCTCCTTACGTCGCTTCCGCTTCCGACAGCAGCTGACGCCCGGCGTTCGAAGGATCGGAAAAACCAAGCCAACGCCATGAGAAGGCTCGCCGGAAACTCTTTCATGTGATGATTGACACCTCTGATTGATTACCTAAGTTGCCGATGAAATCTCGTCGATGTACGGACAGCCTGGTCATGTTGGAGAAACACTCATGCT